>PBPU01000077.1 GCA_002724825.1 Acidimicrobiaceae bacterium | reverse complement strand
ATAGGGGTATGTGTCATGATGCGGCGTGGTTCGCTACACAACCCTACGTGTTCAATGGTGGTCTTTATTCAAACAAGGACATATTTGATGGTATATGGGACGCTTCTGATCCGAAGGCGCGTTTCCATGTGGGGATTACGAACAACAGCGCTAATGATATTGAAGCCTACGTGAAGATAGCTCCTGATGGTGTCGGAGGCCCCCTATATACGCAAGGGGTTGACTCTGACGTGTTGTATCCGATGGGTCCGACGAATGGAACGTTAGGTGGGGGAACGTTCACGTTCTTAGGTAATGCGGTTATCGCTAACGGAGAAACAGCATACATAGACTACGCACCTTCCATAACGAACGGCCCTGAAGATGTGATCGTTGTTATTGTTCAAGATGGTGTCGAGTATGAGCAAGCTCCCGTTTCGAGAAGCTGTTATGCAGAAATGGAAATGCGAGATGTTTCGTACTTCTTCCAAAATGGTGACTTAAAGATGAGCATGAAGGCTAATGCGGGCAAGGTCATACAGTGGGCGAGATCTGATGGCGTGTATGAAAACCTTTCAGAGATTATTCCGTTGCTTGCAATCCAAGACGAGACCGGCAACTACGTTCAGGTCTTATCAGCAGACGGTGGGTTCAGTAGTAATACCAGCCACCTCTACACAGGACATGAGTGGATACTGGGTCTATCGATACACACCTACAACGGTGTTAATCTTTCCGCTCAAGCCCCTAGTTTGCAAGCGGAGAACATTTGTAGCGCCACAGAACCTGTGAACATGCAAATAAAGTGGGCATCAGAAGAACCGTTTGTAGGGGATATGTTTCAAAGGATTTTAGTAGATTTACCACCTATTCCATTTACGGTAGACCCAACAGATTTCCAAGATGACTGTGAAGCAGAAGGATTCGAACTTATCCCTGACCCCTGTCCGTATGACGCCAACCTATTCGAAAATGATCCAGCGTGCGTACCACCTCCTACTCCTACACCTGTGCCCACACCAACTCCCGAACCTACGCCTACACCTACACCTGGCCCCGATCAGGACACAGACGAAGATGGCGTACCAGACAAAGATGAAGAAGATCCAAGTTGTGTAGAGACCAAGGACTGTGACGAAGATAACCTCGAGGATCTCCCTGATGGCGACGATCTCGACCCTGACCAAGACGACGATGGTATTAAAGATGGGGATGAAATCGAAGGGTGTGTACTTGACCCAGACCCTGAATGTGANNNNGANNTACTCGCAGTGACTGGAATATCAACAAACCGNCTANTNNTGTATGCCTTTGCNTTAATGGGCNTNGCNTCAATGTTTGTGTATTCAGGACGNGTCTTTCAGANAGANTCGTAAGCAAAACAAAAGTACAAATGTACNTTTGAATTAGGGCAATTTCGACGATGCGAACTGTCCGANGTCACTATTACGGTGACAGCCATGAATATCAAAAAGAGATTTGGCTCCCTCCAAAATGACNTNAAAAAGAAAGCTCTACTCGCCCTAGCAGCAACCGGAATAGCATTCGTTTCTCTTGGCGGTATTGCAGTAGCACAAGAAGCAGGAATGGAAAGCGATTTTGTCATGGCGGCCATGGCGGAGGAAAGTTCTGCTTTGCTCGCATCGTCAGAAGACATCAATCAAGCACTTCTAAGCTCCGGTTTAGAAGCTGATGGATCAGGGTTCATACCTATTGTTCAAAGCACAATAGTTGCATCTACTGCATCTACGTCTGTGAACTCTCTTGCTTCGGTTCTAGCAACTGCAGATCCAGCAGCATGGAGTAACCCAGTTGACATTACTATTGCATCCACAACTGTCGCTGATCCATCACAGTTCAATTCTCTTGCTTCGGTTCTAGCAGCAGCGGAAACCGCTACAGGAGCAAACGGTGGAACCGTCACTTCTGTCAACGCAGGTGACTCAACTCCTTGGTGGGCTGTATCACTAATCGTCTTCGGAGCTACCGCAACTCTTATGGCTCTCACCTATTTCGCAATGAGTATGGTTGCTGCTGCCCGCAGACCTTCATTGTCCCCAATGGGAGCCTAACCCACTAACGGGTAGGGGATGAGAGGGCCCTCAGTCTGATCTAACAACGGTCGGGCTGGGGGCTTTTCCCTATCCTAAAAAAATAAATAAATGATAAAGAATTCAGATAAAACAAACTCCTACCACTTGACTCTGAATCACAAGCGTGTAGTTTCTGCGTATGGCAGAATTACGTTTTTTCTTCGGGACAATGGGTTCAGGTAAGAGCACTCAAGCTCTCCAAATTCGCCATAACCTCGCTGCAAGAGGACTTAACGTAATTCTAACTACTCAGCTTGACAGACAAGCTGGAAAAGTTTCAAGCCGCCTCGGAGTTGAGGCCGAAGCCGAGATCGTCGACTCAAAGCTTAACCTTTTTGAACTAGCTCGAAACGCTTTTGAAGCTTCTGGACTGGATGCGATGGTTTGTGATGAAGCCCAGTTTTATGAGCCCAAACAGATTGAACAATTAGCTCAAGTAGTCGATGAACTACACGTGGACGTGTANGCGTTTGGNCTACTAACAAGCTTTCAGGGAGAATTGTTCCCAGGTACAGCTCGACTACTTGAACTCGCCGATGAACGAAATCAGGTACAGGTAGAAGCTCGCTGNTGGTGCGGTTCACGCGCAACCCATAATGCTCGCCTTGTAAACGGCATCCAAGTTTACTCTGGAGCGTTGAAAGTCGTCGGTGACACCGCTGATGAAGAGAAAGAAGAAGCTGTTGAAGTAACTTACGAGCTTATGTGCCGAAAGCACTGGCATGCCGGTTTGCGTCGNCGCCAAGGCGAACAGCTTGAACTTCTAGATCAACAAACCGGNCCTGCTGAAGTCATTGACCTTCCTCTCAATACCCCCACAAGCTAGAAACAGCATCTGCGTTTGAGGTAAAAAGAGCTGTTAAGCCTCCGATTGAATATGGAGGTCTACTTGATCCCGTAACTCCCTTTTAAGAACCTTCCCCGACCCTGTTTTCGGAAGTTCATCGACGAAAAGAACAACCTTCGGTGTCTTAGGTCCAGAAAGATGCTCGCGCGCAAACTCAATCAGATCCTCAGCAGAGCATTCCCCGTTCCGAACAACAATTGCACAGACCGCCTCTCCCCACTCCTCGTCGGCTACTCCGACAACAGCAACTTCATGGACCTGCGGGTGTTCGTCTAACACGTTTTCTATTTCAGCGGGGTACACGTTCACTCCGCCAGTGATAATCATGTCTTTTTTCCTATCACAGATATAGAAATACCCGTCCGTATCCTTATAGGCAATATCACCAACAGTTTGAAATCCATCGAGATGATCTTCCAAGTATTTTTCTTCAGCTTTGTANTAGGTATCAAAGAGAGCAACGGAACGAGCATACAATTCACCTGGAGTGTCGGGCTGGGTAATGACTTTTCCCTCATCATCGACAAGTTGAATCTCAACACCGGGAGATGGCAGGCCACATGACCCCGGTTTCCGAAGCTGATCTTCAGGCGCTAAGACCGTGCATACCGAAAGTTCTGTAGAACCGTAAATCTCCCAAAGCGAATCGGGAGGAAAATCTCGAAGATAGGCTTTTTTGAGTGCCATTGTCCATGGAGCAGCATTTGCGATCATCGATTGCATCGATGAAACATCGTATTTGTTCTTAGTTTCTTTCGGTAGGGCAGTGATCCGGCGAATAGGGGTAGGGGCAGAAAACGTCGCAGAAACACGATGTGTTTCGACAAGGCGAAGCCAGTCTTCTGGATCGAACGTGTACTGGCAGACAATTGTGGCACCGACGAGCTGAGCTCGGCGGGCAAAGCCAGAAGGCCCAGAGTGGTACAAGGGCCCTGTGGTAAGAAAGATCAGTTCTTCCATCTTGTCCCAACCGATAAATTCTAAAAGNGCCCCATACTGGTTGATTTCCCCTCCGACACGTCGCATGGCGCCTTTTGGTTTTCCTGTTGTCCCTGACGTGTAGATCATTGTCAACGCGTTTTCCGATTTACCTTCACTTGTAGGCGTTTGCGCTTCACCCAGAGCGTCCTCCCATAGCAAAACCCCTGAATGCTGTTCAGCGCTTCCATAAGCGATCACGTGCTGCAACTTCGGTAACTGGCCTCTAATAGATGAAAGCACTGGAAGGTATGTCGATTCAATAATAAGGATATTCGCATCAGCGTGGCCTAAAAGATATGAAGCTTCCGCAGGCGTTGACCGGTAGGGAATTGGAACAGATACCCCGCCCGCTTTTCGGATTGCATGCATCGCTGCCAGTGTTTCGAGACTATTATTTCCCCACCAAGCGATGTGACTTCCCAGTTCTGCGCCGAGACCTAAAAGCCCATTTGTTAACTGATTAACAAGCGTATTGAACGAGTCGTAGTTGATTGTTCGGACAGGTACTTCCGGACGGTCGTCGATTACCGCTATCCGGTCGCCCACTGTCTCGGCGTGATAGGTCAAATGATCCACAGTCACATTCGAACCGTACACCGTGAACTTCGATTCATGGAAGTCGAAAAACATTTCATTTTCTCGTGCAGGGTTGACGAACAACCCACTACAGCCACTAATCTGCACTTCGTGATCCTTTCTGACAAAACTCTTCAAGAATATCTAGCTTCTGGAAGAATCATCATCGAGCCCTTAGGTGAAAATGCGATTCAACCAAGCTCAGTAGATTTACGAATTGATTCCCAGTTTCGTGTTTTTAAAAACCACTCGCTTGGCATTATCGACGTCAGAGAGAATTTAGAAGACCTCACCGAACTTGTTACAGTCACCGATGATGAACCCTTTATTCTTCACCCCGGCGAATTTGTTCTTGGAAGCACGTTAGAGCGGGTTGTTGTCCCAGAGGACCTTGTCGCCCGACTAGAAGGGAAAAGCAGCTTAGGAAGGCTTGGTTTGCTTATTCATTCCACGGCCGGATTTGTCGACGCGGGTTGGGATGGGCAACTTACCCTAGAGCTGTCGAATGTCGCGAATCTCCCAATTACCTTGTATGCCGGTATGAAGATAGGGCAAATCAGTTTCCAGCAGATGACAACACCAGCAGATAACCCATATGGGTCCAATGCCTTAGGGTCAAAATATCAGAACCAGACAGGTCCACGACCAAGCCGCTATTGGGAAAATTTTGGACAACACGAATAAAAAAAACCTGCGAAAAGCATTCGTGGTTTTAGTCGTTGTTGCGGTTCTTATCCTTTTCTTTTCAGGCGTTTTCGACTTTCTCCACGACCGTGAAAAGATCGAAGATTTCTTTCAAGACTCAGGAGTGCTTGGACCGATTATCTACATCTTGGCATTCGTCGCCGCCCAACCGCTTAGCCTTCCCGGAGCAGCTTTGATCATTCCCGCTACTTTCGTATGGTCATGGTGGGAAGTCCTTCTCTACAGCATGGTCGGCGGAATTATTGCGAGCACATTCGGCTTTGTTGTTTCCCGCTGGATAGCCCAAGATTGGGTACGAAAGAGATTACCGACAAAACTTCTCAAATGGGACCGCCGACTCTCAGAACGAGCGTTCCTATCTGTAGTTGTTTTACGGCTCATAACTGGCTACGCCCCAGCAGCAGACTGGGTATTAGGAATTTCAAAGGTCCAAATGAGAGATTTTCTTCTCGGAACAGCAATAGGTCTCGTCCCGATTACAGCCGTGCTTGCCATTTTCGGAGATGATACGGTCAAATGGATCCAAACAGCACCCTTAGCCGCACTCGGAATCATAGCTGCTCTAGGAGGTATTTTTTTCCTTTGGAAAAAACTCAAACCAGCAGAGGCAAAGACCTAAAAAGAACCTACTCCTCTTGAGCAAGTTGGTCCGCCTGATACCTCCAACTAAACCTGTTAAAGCACCCAGGTAAGTCAAAATCTTCTTCAATAGCAGCGACTTCTGCATCAGTAAGGCGAGCAACTTGGACGAATCTCGTAATCCCTCTTTCATTCAGACGCTGGGCGCTATACGGGTCGAGGCCCCTAATAAGTGAAAGATTATCGGGCTTGCCTGTATCTTCAAGTTCCTCGCTGACGGTGGCGCCCTCAAGGACATCACCTTCAGAAGGTTCGACTGGGCTATCTGAAATGACTGTCTGGGCACGAACGGCTCCCGAGCTTCCTTTTTCAGCAACAACTCTCTGGACTGCACCAACTGGGACTGGATCTCCGGCAGGTAGCGGCTTAATCAAATCATCAGCAGGAATAGAATCGGGTGTAGCAACATTTGGGTTCTCAAGAAGAACTTTTCGCGATGCTTCTACATCATCTTCTCCAGCTTCCAAAGCTTCCACAAGATGGATAGCCAAGTCAGCGACCTTTACCTCGTCCTCTTCCTTGCCAGCTGCCTTTACCCCGTCGTCCATCATGATGTAACAGAACGGGCACGCAGTCGCTATACGACTTGCTCCAGTTTCAACCAGTTCTTGAGCCCGAACGTCATTCACTTTCGGCCCTATATCCTCTTCCATCCACATTCGAGCACCACCAGCTCCACAACACATACCTTTTGTCCCGTTCCGTGGAGCTTCGACGATTTCAACACCGGACAGGCTCCCGATAACTTTTCGAGGAGCCATATAGATATCATTATGCCGGCCGAGGTAGCAGCTGTCATGGTAGACAATACGTTCAGACAAGGTTGCGTTCGACATATCCAAGTCACCGGATTCAATGAGCTGCTCTAGTAGTTGAGTGTGATGGATCACCTCGTAGTGTCCACCGAGTTGAGGGTATTCATTTTGTAAGGTATTGAAGCAATGCGGGCATTGGGTAATGATTTTCTTCACTCCCATCCCATTTAAGGTTTCAATATTTTGCATAGCGAGCATTTGGAAGATGTATTCATTTCCGGAACGGCGGGCAGGATCGCCAGTGCAATTTTCTGCCGGGCCTAAGATGCTTACATCAATGCCGGCACGACTTAAAAGTTTCGCCATTGCTTGACTTACTTTTTTGTTCTTGTCATCAAAACTTCCAGCACAACCGACCCAATACAACCATTCCGATTCGAACGGGTCACCACCTGCGATGATTTCTATTCCTTCAATATCTTTCGCCCAGTCGGCACGTTCTGATTGGGAGATAGCCCACGGATTTCCAGAATTTTCCATTGCCCTGTAGGCATTTCCAAGTTCAGCAGGGAAATCAGATTCCATCAAAGACTTATACCTTCGCATGTCAAGAATTTTGTCGAGGATCTCAATATTGACTGGACAGTTCTCATCGCAAGCTTTACAACTCGTACACGCCCACAATTCGTCATTGGTGACTCGGTCAAACATCCAATTCGCGGGAACGGTGATTTCCGCATCGACTCCTATCGGAGGGGTTGTCACTGGATCGCCCGTTGCTGCCATGACCTCACCGGTCTTAAGCACAATTTCTCTCGGATCTAGGGGTTTGCCGGTGGCGTGAGCTGGGCAAACAGCGGTGCATCTTCCGCACATTGTGCACGCATCAGTATCCAATAATTGTTTCCAGGTGAAATCCTCAATCGTTGAAGCGCCGAATGTTTCCAGTTCTGTCTCCATTAAATTCGGTAGTGGTTTCATAGCCCCCTTTGGACGGTCTCGGTCCTTAAGGTACATATTCAATGGGGAGGTAAAGATGTGTCGGAGCATCGTAATCGGGAGGAAAACAAGGAAGCCAATAAAGAAGATGACATGCGCGTACCACCACACCTGATGCCATCCACTTAAATTCCCGGCTCCGGCGAAAAGTTTGGCAAGCGGATACCCAATAATGGACCACTTCTCATATGAAGGTTCGTTCTCGAGAGCAATCCTGAATCCTTCAGCGATGAAGCCTGTGACCCCCAGTCCAAATAACAGTCCAAGTCCTATAGCATGATCGCCACGTGATTTAATCCGTATTCGATATGGGCGGAATTGGCGCGGCCCATACCGGCGGAGAAGCGCCCATGTCACGCCGATAAGAAACAGTACGCCCGCAACATCGCCTATTAAGGAATACCCCTTGTATACCCCTCCATGGAGAAATTTGAGATCGTTGGGCAATTGGTGATCGATCTCTAAAGTTGTTGTAACTCCAAGAAGAATAATGAACGGGAAATACATCAGGGAGTGCATTAAGCCGGCCGCTGGATCCCGCATTAAAGTTTTCATATATAAGCCAGCGCGAAGATCTCTGGCTCGTCGATGAACGTTCTTTTTTGTCGTTGAACGATTGTCTGGCTGACCGCGCGTCCAGTTTCTTACCCGAAGTGAAAAATTCCACGCCCCATAAATGATTAACGCTGGGATTATTGTGTAGAACGCGACCTTCGCAGCTGTCGGGATATTCCCAAATACTTCACGATGTACGGAGTGATTCCCATGCTGGTCAAAGACTGCAGCGGCTACACCGGATAAAGCTGTGAATACAGCAACAGCTATTCCGAGGCCAATGACCCAATCTTGCGGCCGAAACCTGTTTTTACTTCCCTCTTCCATGACTTACTTAAAGGTAGCCTGTGGGCAAGCGAAGAACAGACTTCTCAGGGCTGAAATTTTACAAACCAGCATAAAACAAGCCACTTTTATGGAAAACCCTACGAAATATCTGCCTTGGCCGTTAAGAACGAGAAGTTGAGTCAAACAGGCACAACTTTTTCGCATTTTGGGAATAAATCAGGGCATGTATTGGTTGATATAGGTGCAGCTTGATCTGCGGAATGAAGAACTAGTGCACTTAGTGCCGAATAGGAGAGAAATATGGCGAAGGCCGTCGGAATAGATCTAGGAACAACAAACTCAGTTGTCGCAGTACTCGAAGGAGGAGAACCGACAGTTATTGCGAACTCGGAGGGCAGCCGCACGACTCCTTCTGTAGTAGCTTTTGCAAAAGATGGTGAGGTTCTCGTTGGTGAGGTTGCCAAACGCCAGGCGATCACCAACCCGGAACGAACAATTCGCTCTGTTAAGAGAGATATAGGGAGCGGATGGAATATCAATATTGACGATAAGTCATATAACTCTCAGGAGATTTCTGCGCGAACTCTTATGAAGCTCAAACGTGACGCAGAAGCCTATTTGGGTGACACGGTTACTGAAGCAGTCATAACTGTGCCTGCGTACTTTGATGACGCTCAACGAACCGCTACCCAGGAAGCCGGAAAAGTCGCTGGCCTTGAAGTCCTTCGGATCATCAATGAACCGACAGCCGCCGCTTTGGCGTATGGTCTCGATAAAGGCGATGAAGATCAAACTATTCTCGTTTTCGACCTTGGCGGAGGTACGTTCGATGTCTCCGTACTAGAGATCGGTGATGGCGTATTCGAAGTTAAATCTACAAGTGGAGATACTGAGCTTGGTGGTGACGATTGGGATGAGCGAGTCATCCAATGGCTCGTTGATTCCTTCAATAACGACCATGGCGTTGACCTATCCAAGGACAATATGGCAGCGCAACGCTTGAAAGAAGCTGCAGAAAAAGCAAAAATCGAACTTTCAGCTAGCCAGAGCACCCAAATTAATCTTCCCTTCATTACAGCTACTGATGCTGGCCCATTGCATATGGACTACTCATTCTCTCGGTCAAAATTCCAAGAACTGACAGAAGACTTGTTAGAACGGTGCCGGAAACCCTTTGAACAAGCGATCAAAGATGCGAATCTCGCAAAAAGTGAGATTGACCATGTGATCATGGTTGGAGGTTCAACCCGAATGCCGGCAGTGTCTGAACTGGTACAAAGCATGACCGGCAAAGAACCAAACAAAAGTGTGAACCCCGATGAAGTAGTAGCAGTTGGTGCTGCCGTCCAAGCGGGTGTACTTCGAGGAGAAGTAAAAGACATTCTTCTTCTAGATGTCACCCCACTTTCTTTAGGTATCGAAACCAAAGGTGGAGTGATGACGAAATTAATTGAACGCAACACCACCATACCTACAAGAAGAACAGAGGTATTTACCACAGCTGATGACAATCAGCCATCAGTAGAAATCCATGTTCTTCAGGGTGAACGAGAAATGTCGCAGTTCAACAAAACTCTTGGCAAATTTCAGCTCGTGGACCTTCCACCTGCTCCGCGAGGAGTTCCGCAAATCGAAGTTACTTTCGATATAGATGCGAACGGTATTGTTCATGTTTCAGCAAAGGACAGGGCAACCGGTAAAGAGCAATCGATTACTATAACCGGTCAATCGTCGTTGGATAAAGACAAGATTGATCAGATGATCGCTGATGCTGAAGCCCATGCAAACGAAGATCGGGAACGGCGCGAAGAAGCTGAAGCTCGAAACTCGGCTGACTCTTTAATCTACCAAACAGAGAAAATGGTCAGAGAGAACGAAGACAAGATCACGGACGACGAAAAAACGGACGTCGAAGAAAAAATTGCTTCTCTCAAAGGGTTACTGGAAGCTGAAGGAGCCAGCCTTGATGACCTCAAAGAAGCTGTAGAAAACCTCAACACAGCAAGTCAAGGATTCGCGCAGCGACTCTACGAAGCAGCTGCTCAGCAAGAAAGCACCGATGAAACTGATGATATGGACGACATCATAGATGCAGAAATCATCGATGAGGAAGAAGAAACGTGAGCGAAGGTGAAGAAACCATCTCCGAAGATGAGATAGAAACAGAAGATTCTGTAGCCGACGAAGCGCCAAGCCCCGAACTTTCAGAAGATGCTGCAACTATTGAACAGCTTCAATTAGAACGAGACACTTACCTCTCTGATCTTCAACGGATTCAAGCTGAGTTTGATAATTTCCGACGCCAAGCACAAAAACGTCAGAGCGATCTCACTGAACACGCTGCTAGCGGCATAGTCGAAAAACTTCTTCCCATTCTCGATGCTTGCGAAGCAGCGATTCAACAGGGGGCGACAGATGTCCAACCTATACAAATGTCTCTCCTAGAAACCCTGCAAACAAATGGTCTAGCTGTCACCGGAGTAGAGGGGGAAGAATTTAACCCCGATCACCATGAAGCCGTCATCCATGAGCCTTGCGAAGAAACAGAGACGCCAATTGTTCATGAAGTTATGAGATCTGGCTATACCTGGAACGGCCGGACAATACGGCCAGCCATGGTCCGGGTCAAGGGGTAGAGATTTTCTAGATGGCCTGAACTCATAGTTATCTGCGATGGACGATAAAGGGGGTTAAATGGACATAAAGCGTGAATGGCTCGAAAAGGACTACTACGCGACCCTCGGCGTGTCTCCAGACGCATCCGATAAAGAAATTCAAAGCAAATATAGGGAACTAGCGCGTGAACTGCATCCAGATAGGAACCCTGACGATCAGACAGCTGAAGACCGGTTCAAAGAAGTATCAACAGCGTACGATGTTGTCGGAAATCCCGAAACCCGAAACCAGTACGATGATGTTCGCCGAATGGGCCCCTCAGCAATGGGAGGATTCTCCGGCCAAGGAGCGGATTTCGGTAATTTAGGAGATCTACTAAATGGGATGTTTGGAGGATCTGGTAACCCCTTTGGATCCGCTGGACACAACATGCCCCGTCCGGGCGCCCACCAACAGGCCCAACTCCGCCTTAGTTTTGATGAAGCTATCCAAGGAATAACAACATCGGTCACAACAGCGGGATCAGATGGAACTTCTCAGTCAGTGAAAATACGGATCCCAGCCGGTGTCGACGATGGAAAGCGCATAAGGGTAAAAGGAAAAGGCGGCAAAGGCAGTAACGGAGGCCCACCAGGCGACCTCATTGTCATCATCAGAGTATCTCCGCATGAGCTTTTCACCCGAGAGGGAAAAGCCCTCAATTTAAGCCTGCCCGTCACGTTTCCAGAAGCTACGCTCGGCGCTGACATCCAAGTTCCCACCTACGGTGGCGAATCCGTCACGTTACGGCTCCCGCCTGGAACAGAATCAGGAAAAACGTTTAGGGTTAAAGGAAAAGGGATAACTATCGGCACTTCAACGGGCGACCTCTTTGTTACGGTAGAAATTGCAATACCGAAACAATTAAACGACCAGCAGATCTCCTCATTACAACAGTACGCGCAAACAAATCCAGAGAACCCACGAGAAAACCTAGGAAACACCAATAACTAACTTTTCGTCCTTATCGCGGCAAGTCACATTTAGCGATACTATTGCTAGCCATGGCAGAGGGATTGTTAGAAGTCGAAGGAGTCACAATCCAATTTGGCGGCATTACCGCGCTCGATAACCTCACGTTCACTGTCGATTCGACGCAAATCTGTGGCCTCATAGGGCCTAATGGGGCTGGAAAGACAACACTTTTTAATGTCATGAGCAGAATCTACGACCCCACACAGGGGCGCATAATATTCAATGGGGTTGACCTTCTTAGCCTTTCACCCCACGAAATCTCACAAACAGGAATCGCGCGAACTTTCCAAAATCTTGCCTTATGGCCAAGGATGACTGTCGCAGAAAATGTTATGGCAGGAGCGCACATCAAAGGCAAGCAGAACTTCTTTTCAGCAATGGCACGCATAGGACTCCAAACAGAAGAACGAGATCTTCGACAAAAAGCCTATGAAACCATGGAGATGCTCAATCTGCTCGAACATGCAGAAAAACCTTGCGATGGATTGCCATTCGGAACTATGAAACGGATAGAACTAGCACGCGCTCTAGTAAGTAACCCCAAACTGCTTCTTCTAGATGAACCAGCAACAGGATTAACCCACTCAGAAGTAGGTGAACTCTCAGAAGTCATTATCTCAATCCGTAAAAACTTTGATCTCACAATCCTGCTAGTAGAACATCACATGGGCATGGTCATGAGCATGTCTGAAAAAGTCGTTGTTCTCGACTTCGGAGAAAAGATAGCAGAAGGCACACCAACAGAAATCCAAAACAATCCGCTAGTTGTATCCGCATACCTTGGAGCACCTAAATAATGGCACCCCTACTTCTCGTAGAAAGCTTGAAAGCAAGATATGGGCCTGTTCAAGTACTCCACGGTATAGATCTCAACGTCTTCGATAAAGAAATTGTTGTGGTCTTAGGCGCAAACGGAGCTGGAAAAACAACAACCCTTCGCTCTATTTCCGGAATGGTAGAAACAGACGGACGAATAGAGATCAATGGCCAATCAATCAAAAAATTAGACCCTTCAGAAATTGTCCGTCGGGGAGTAGCCCACGTTCCCCAAGGAAGAGGAACATTCCCTGAATTAACCGTAGAGGAAAACTTGAAGGTTGGAGCTTTTATCCGAAGTGATAACGACATCAATATCGATATAGAAGCGTGCTATCAAAACTATCCCGTTCTTTACGAACGCAGAACCCAAACAGCCGGTTCATTATCAGGCGGCGAACAGCAAATGCTCGCAGTTTCTCGAGCACTTATGTCTCGTCCTCAACTTCTCCTTATGGATGAACCCTCTTTAGGGCTTGCCCCGCAGATCGTTGAAGATTTATTCACTCGATTTGTCACGATAAACGAAGAGCATGGGACCACGATGCTGATAGTCGAACAGAACGCCCAATTGGCATTAGATATAGCCAACCGCGCATACGTCCTCGAATCAGGAGAAATTACAATAGAAGGTCAAGCTTCTGAACTCGCCAACGATGACGCTATCCGTCAGGCGTATTTGGGGGCTTAATATGGACCTTTTCCTGCAAAGAGTATTTGACGCGATAACCAATGGTTCTACCTATGCCCTCATTGCTGTTGCGATGGTATTGATATTTAAAGCGACAACGCTTATCAACTTCGCTCAAGGAGAACAAGCAATTCTAGGAGCCTTCGCTGTTCTACAACTGTGGTATTGGGGAATACCCATGTGGGGAGCCGTCATCTTAGGAATGCTCTTTTCAGCAGCTCTCGCCGCAGGATTAGAACGCGTATTCATCAGAAAATTTGACCCTGCGGATCATTTACCTCTCGTCATTATCACATTGGGCCTGTTTCTAGTTATTAATGCTGTAGCTGCCATAGTTTGGCGATTCGACCCGCAATCGTTCCCCGAGCTTTTCCCCTCTGGAAATGCATTCACCTATAACAATGTTCGACTTTCCTGGTATTCTATTTTCGCTTTTGGTAGCTGCGTTCTCGTCCTGATCGTATTCCAAACACTTTTAACAAGAACAAAGACGGGATTGGCATTTCGGGCGGTGTCTTCCAACCTCGAATCAAGCAGGCTCAGTGGAATCAAAGTTGGTCCAACCCTCCAATTTGGTTGGGCATTAGCAGCCGCTGCCGGCACCTTAGGAGCCTCCATCTATGCAGCCAATCCTGTCCTCCAAATTGAACCTTCGATGATGTTACGGGCACTTATATTCTCAGTAACCGCTGCAGCACTAGGAGGCCTAGACAGCCTATGGGGGGCATTGATAGGGGGCTTAACCATTGGCTTCGTCCAAAGCGTCGTCGTCCAATACATCCCTTTCATACCCAACGAGATGAGTCTTTCGGCCGCAGTTGTGGTACTTCTGATCGTTCTCACACTTCGCCCATCTGGGGTGCTGGGAACAAAAGCTGTGGAACGAGTATAGGGCACGCTATGTTAGACAGACTTCAGCGGAACGGCTCGCCAGCATCTGAACGCAACTACCAGATAGCAAAATGGATTTGCTTTACTATCTTTCTTCTCCTGATTGCCTTTGCCTATGTCGATGTAGGAACAATTTCTATCGGGTCCAACAATTACAACCTCTCACTTATTCGACTTAACAAAGCGATCGCCTACACCATCGCTATCCTCGGCCTCCAAGTCGTTATTGGATACACAGGCCAAATCGCCCTCGGGCAAAGCTTTTTCTTCGGGACAGGCGCCTATGTTTCCGCATGGCTTATTGCTGACCACTCCTGGCCATTCCTGCTCACGCTCCTAATCGTAATACCCTCATGCTTTCTTATAGGAATGATCCTTGGACTTCCCGCCCTACGGATTCGCGGCCTCTACCTTGCCTTACTTACGTTTGGCTTAGCAGCTGTTTTCCCGTCGATCGTGAAACTCGACAAACTCTACGGCTATACCGGCGGAGCAGGTGGAAAGCTAACTAGCAACTATAAATTTCTCGCTCCGTCATGGCTGCCGTTCGATGAAGTCGCTCAGGCTCTTCAGAAATTACCGCTGCTCGGAGACTTCTTCGGTGATGGGCCACTCTCAACCAGAGAAGAGTCGCGACTATGGAAATTCATTCTCTTCAGTATTCTCGCAGCACTGTGTTTCTGGCTGGTACATAACTTAATTCATAGTCGCCCAGGGCGCGCGATGAGAGCCATACGCGATAATGAGACAAGCGCAGCTGTTTCCGGCGTTAATCTCGCAATTACTAAAACACTTTCATTTGGAGTCGCATCAGCGCTTGGTGGAGTCGGAGGAGCAATCTATGTAGCAGAAATAGGAATAGCATCACCAGATGATTTCAGCTCATTGGTTGCCATCTATTTAATTGTCGGACTTGTGGTAGGAGGAGTCGGGACTCTCCCTGGCGCTGTTATAGGTGGTCTCATTTATGCGCTTGTTCCAGATTGGGCATCTTCAACCCAATCTATCTCCTTTGTTCCGGAACGATGGCTGCAGGGACCTACTGGCTCGCTTATCCTCGGAATCTTATTAATTGTCTTAACGCTTTTCCTTCCCGGAGGGATAGTTATGGGGTGGAGAAGACTGAAAGCGATGATTAGAAATAACAAAAGTCATTTGGCGATTAAGAATCTGGACAAGGCCTAGATCTAGCTACAAAAGCACATAAGAATATTGCGCTACTGAGAAAAACTAAACTAGGTTCCCTTAAAAGCCTTGGGAGGGTCCAATGAAAAAACTAATTCTTCAACTGCTATGCATTCTCGGTGTGTTCAGTCTTATGGCAGCAGGGTGCGGTAGCGATGATGGTGCAGGAGTGCGATCTGTCGACGGTTCTGAATCATCGTCCTCAAGCTCAGCCTCATCATCTTCAGGCTCATCATCGGATTCCAGTTCTATGGCTAGCGGAGCATCTGAATCCAGTTCAGAAACTGAAGAAGGGACAGCAGCTCCAACGACCGGGCAGGTGGAGATTGCTACCGGAACGGTGCTCGATCTTGATGAATGTCCAGATGACTGGGACCCATACCAAGGTGTCACCGAGGATGGCCAAGTCCGTATTGGAACCTCGCTTCCACAATCTGGCCAACTTGCAGCATTTGGGGCTATCGGCGAGGGAATGCAAATCTACTTTGATTATGTAAACGACCAGCTTCCGATTGGCGATTATGAACTCGTTCTTGTAGCAAAAGATGACGGGTACGAAGCAGGCCGAACCGTAGCGAACGTGGAAGAGATGCTCGAAACAGAAAACATTCTGGGTTTCGCTGGAGTAATTGGAACTCCAAACAACTTCGCAATTCGACCAATTACCGACGAAGCATGTGTCCCACAATTATTAAATCTCTCTGGCTTCCCTCAATGGGGCGACCCAGCCAACTTCCCATGGACTGTAGGGAATATTTTGAACTATGCCACAGAAACAGAAATATGGTGTCAACACATTGTTGCTGAACTTGGACAAGGAGCAACCGTTGCAGCGTTGTTTATGAACAATGACTTTGGAAAAACCTACCAACAAACACTTCAAGGATGTGAAGACAGAGGAGATATTGATCTAATCGCCGAAGAACTCCACGACCCTGCAGCCCCTGACGTTACAAATGAGATGACGACTCTTGTAGCATCGGGAGCGCAAGTTCTAGTAGCAGGAACAACTGCCTCATTCTGCCCCCAAACCGTCGGAACACTCGCAAGTATCCCATCGTGGCGTCCAATGTTTTTCATGTCATACACATGCAATAATCTTCCAGCATTCTTCGCCCCAGTGCAAGATTTTGCCGACACCCTTTCAAATGAAGGTTCTGGAGTACTGATGGCTAACTACAACAAAATTTGTGGGGACCCAAGATACGAACAAGATCCATCGATGGTGCTAACCAGAATGGTGCTAGAAGATTACAGCAACGTCACATGTGAAGATGGTTCTTACTCCGGAGGGATCTTTTTCGCACAGGTGGTCGTAGATATCCTTAGAGCAGCGCACGAGCTCCCCGGTGGGATCAACAGAGTGAATGTTATGAAAGCGACATGGAATCTCACAACTATCAACGATAATCTCCTTGGAGGCACCATCATTCTCGATGGTACCAACGATGCATATGTTACTGAAGCAGCCCAGATACAAGAAGTGCAAGTTATCGATGGCAATCTGACATTTACCCCAATATCAGAAGTAATTGACACTGAAGGAGAAGGCGGATCGTTCGGGGGTTAAACGATAAGCGATTATACGAATAGAATCTTTGCTGCGTATAGGCATATTTTAATAAAATATGTCTACAGTGGGTAGGTAAGCGACGTCGAACAAAGGAGACTCGCCTGTGCCATCGACCGTTGTCGTAGGTACCCAATGGGGCGACGAAGGAAAAGGAAAATTCACTGACCTTTTCGCCCAGGACATGCAGGTGGTTGTGCGCTACCAAGGCGGGCATAATGCCGGCCACACACTTGTAGTAGACGGTGAAACGACCGCCCTGCAGTTGATTCCAAGCGGCGTCCTCTATGACCACATCACACCTGTAATTGGTAATGGGGTAGTTGTCGACCTCGATGTCCTTATAAAAGAAATGGACATGTTAGAGGCAAAAGGTATTAGCTGTGATCACCTTAAACTCAGCGGCAACGCACACTTGATACTTCCATATCATCAGGAACTCGATGTTGTCTTTGAACGTCACCTTGGAGCCAACAAACTCGGCACCACAAAACGAGGCATAGGACCTGCATACGCCGATAAAGCATTCAGAGTAGGTATCCGTATCCAAGATCTTCTAGATCCAAAGATCTTCCGAGAAAAACTCAACGTTGTTCTACACGAAAAAGGACCTCTACTCGCAAAAGTCTACAACCGGCTAACACCAAACGCCGAGGATCTTGCCTCCACGTACCTTGACACATACTTGCCGCGTATCGCCCCACTCATTGCAGATACGACAGACTTCATCCATGAAGCACTCGAAGCTGACCAGCATGTCCTCTTCGAAGGCGCCCAAGCCACTTTCCTAGATCTAGATCACGGAACTTACCCATTCGTTACATCATCAAATCCCACAGCTGGAGGGGCTTGCACCGGAACTGGCGTAGGACCTAGGCATCTCAATCGAATAGTGGGGATCGCGAAAGCATACACAACCAGAGTTGGCTCAGGACCATTCCCAGCAGAGCTCTTCGATGAAGTCGCAGATCATTTCGTTAATGTTGGACACGAATACGGAACGAACACTGGGAGGCGGAGACGTACCGGATGGTTTGACTCCGTCATGCTCCGTCACGCCGCTCGCCTCAATTCACTCACTGACATTGCCCTCACCAAACTTGATGTCATGGATACTTTAGAGACTGTCAAAATATGCGTCGCATACGATATCGACGGGCAAAGAGTTGAAAAAATGCCATACCATCAAACAGACTTCCACAAAGCACAACCAATCTATGAAGAACTCCCCGGTTGGCAAGAAGACATTACTGGAGTCACCAAAGCCGGCGACCTTCCTCAAAAAGCGCAAGACTATGTCCGTGCTCTCGAAGAATACATGGGCGTACCCATCTCGTTAATCGGTGTCGGTCCAGGTAGGAAACAATACGTTGATTGGCAGTAGTGAAGTTGCACGACGAGCGCAAGCCGGCGAATACACTACACTCCAACTCAACAAAAAGAGAACACCATGACTAAGGTCGTAGTCGTCGGATCAGGTGGACGTGAACACGCTCTCGCGGACGTCATCAGTAGAGACGCAGACGTTGTTGTCACACCCGGAAATCCGGCCATCCCAAACTCGACTCCAGTTTCTCCACTGGAAATTGATGCAGATCTTTATGTCATCGGCCCCGAAGCACCTCTTGTCGATGGGTTAGCCGATCAGTTACGTGAACAAGGAAAGCTTGTTTTTGGCCCCGGCAGTGATGGAGCTCAGCTGGAAGGTTCAAAAGCTTGGATGAAAGATCTCGTTATGAAAGCAGGTATCCCAACTGCTGCACATGGAACTTTCACAGACGTTAACGAGGCGCACTCATACCTAGAGACCATGGCAGCTCCATATGTCATAAAAACTGACGGCCTCGCAGCAGGAAAAGGAGTGCTAGTCACGGATTCATTAGTCGAAGCCAAAATTGCAGTAAGCGAATACCTCTCGGGTTCCGCATTTGGAGGAGCAGGACAAAAAATAGTCATCGAAGAAGGAATGGTCGGCCCTGAGATATCAATTCTTGCAATTAGTGATGGAGAAAAAGCCGTTGCCCTCAGCCCTGCTCAAGACTTTAAACGACTTCACGACAATGACCTCGGACCGAACANGGGAGGAATGGGGGCATACTCCCCAGTCCCAATAGCTACCCCCTCTCTCGTGGANAATGTTCTCAACAATTTCATCCAGCCCACGATTACCGAACTTCGCCGAAGAGGAATTGATTACCGAGGAGTGCTTTACGCAGGTCTCATGATGACAGAAGACGGGCCAAAGCTCCTTGAATACAACGTTCGATTCGGNGACCCAGAAGCCCAAGTAGTTCTACCCCGCTTCGAAAGTAGTTTAACCGAGCTTCTTCTCGAAGCTTCAAGAGGAGATATCAGAACAACGCCGGCATTCACGTCTGATGCAATGGTTACGGTGGTTTGTGCTACTGAGGGATACCCGACATCTCCCCGAGTCGGTGACCCCATTAGCGGCATAGAGGAAGCAACTCATACCAGCGGGGTAGAGAAAGTATACGTCGCCGGCATCAAACTCGATAAAGAACAGCAGCCAGTAACGGCCGGAGGACGTGTACTTGCGGTGACTGGTCGAGGCAACACAATTGAAGCAGCTCGCCAAAACGCATACACGGGCGCAGAGAAAATTCATTGGGAAGGGCTACATAAACGACAAGACATCGCAGAGGCGATCAAATGACGCGTATTATGGGGATAGGGCCCAGGTCATCAACACAACCTAGAAAAGGAACATGATATGAAAGTTGGAATTCTGATGGGTTCGACATCAGACGAATCCAAAATGCAAAAAGCAAAAGAAACTCTTGAAGAATTCGGAATCGAATCCGACTGGCGGGTTTTATCAGCTCACNGAAATCCAGAACAGGTCGTTGAACTNGTTTCAACAGCTCGAGAGAACGGGTATGTGGCGTTCATCTGCGGAGCAGGAATGGCTGCCCANCTTGCAGGGGTAGTNGCAGCCCACACAACGCTTCCTGTCGTTGGAGTACCAATGTCCGGCGGGGCACTTAATGGCCAAGACGCTCTATACGCAACAGTGCAAATGCCCAAAGGAGTACCTGTTGCGACTGTTGCGATCGATGGCTCTCAGAACGCCGCTCTCCTGGTGGTTCAAATGCTCGGTATAACTGATGAATCACTTGCGCAGAAATTAGCTGACTATAAAAAAGAAATGGCAAATAAGTGACAATCTCCAATGTTTTAGCATCGCGCTACGCCAGTGAAGAAATGGTGAAAGTTTGGAATGCTGAAAACAAAATTATTCTCGAAAGAGAACTGTGGTTAGCCGTCCTCCAAGCTCAAAAAGACCTTGGACAACAGGTACCTGACGGCGTAATAGATGATTACAAAAAAGTTCTTGATCAAGTTGACCTTGATTCAATACATGACCGAGAACGAATTGTGAAACATGATGTGAAAGCTAGGATCGAAGAATTCTGTTCTCTTGCTGGCCATGAGCACATTCATAAAGGGATGACATCTCGTGACCTTACAGAGAACGTAGAGCAGCTTCAGATTCGCCAAGCACTAGAACTTATTTGTTGTCAAGCAGCGGCTGCTCTTCGCCTACTTTCTGAAAACGCTACAACCTACTCTGAGACAGTGGTGGCTGGAAGAACCCATAACGTTGCCGCCCAAGTAACGACGCTAGGGAAGAGGTTCGCTTCGGCAGCAGAAGAAATGCTGCATGCCTTCACAAACATTGAACAAATAGTAGCGAACTACCCGCTGAGAGGAATCAAAGGCCCCGTAGGAACACAACAGGATCTNGTTGATCTCCTCGGAGGGTCAGAACAAGTGGAATTACTCGAAGAAAAAGTCCGCGATCATCTCGGATTTACCNACACATTTGATAGCGTCGGCCAGGTNTACCCACGTTCGCTTGATTTCAGCGTCGTAAGCGGTTTAGTGCAACTTTCTAGCGCTCCAGCNAACCTCGCAAAGACCCTTCGTCTNATGGCAGGACATGACCTAGTTACGGAAGGNTTCCAAGAAGGTCAAGTAGGTTCTTCAGCAATGCCGCACAAAATGAATATGCGTTCCTGTGAACGCATCTCTGGCTTATCGCATGTCCTTCAAGGATANTTGACGATGGTTACATCCCTCGTGGGAGACCAATGGAACGAAGGCGACGTTAGTTGTTCAGTAGTTAGAAGAGTAGCTCTTCCCGATGCATTCCTTGCCATAGATGGGCTCCTCCAAACATTNCTGTCTGTTCTAGAAGACTTCGGCGCATATCCAAAAGTTCTCGAACGAGAACTCAACCACTATCTACCTTTCTTAAGCACGACTCGGATTCTCACGGCTGCTACTCAGGCTGGTATGGGCCGAGAAGAAGCTCACGAAGCTATCAAAGCCCACGCTGTCTCTGCTGCACTTGACCTACGAAACAATAATGAAGGAGAGAATACGCTCCTGCAACGAATAGCCGATGANCCAGAAATCCCCCTGAGNTTTGACGAATTGAAAAGTGCAATAGCAACGTCAGACATAGGCAGAACAGATCAACAAATAGAAGCAGTAAACCAAGTCGTCCAACAAGTCATTGAACGACANCCTGAATCAAAATCATANACACCCCAAACAATTATTTAGCGAGGCCCCTATGACACGTCCCCCAGCTTACGAACTAGATCTCCCACATGTATATTCTGGAAAAGTCCGAGATATATATGACGCTGGTAACGATAATTATCTAATGGTTACCAGCGACCGGATCTCAGCGTTCGACGTCGTTATGGAACAAACCGTTCCGAATAAAGGAAGAGTTCTCATGGCCATGTCTTCCTTCTGGTTCCAGCACCTATCTCACATGATGCCCTCCCACCTAATCTCAACAGATATCAANGATTTCCCCGANCCAGCTCAGGTACCTGAAATAGAGGGACGCTCCATGCTCGTCCGTAAAGCAGAAATGCTTCCTATCGAATGCATAGTTCGCGGCTACATCACCGGTTCAGCATGGAAACAATACCTCTCAGATGGAACCATGAACGGCATGCAACTCCCAGAAGGACTNCAAGAGTCAGATCAATTACCTGAACCTGTCTTCACTCCTTCAACAAAGGCCGAAGATGGATTACATGATGAAAATATTTCATATGAACAAGCTGAAGAAATTATCGGAACTGAACTAGCGGAAGAAGTCCGACAAAAATCTATAGAGCTCTACAAGTCTGGAGCATCACATGCCCTCGAACGCGGCATCATCATNGCTGATACNAAATTTGAAATGGGTTTCGTAGACGGCGAACTGGTCATAGCCGATGAAATGCTCACACCAGATTCATCGCGGTTCTGGCCTGAAGCAGACTGGCAACCAGGAACAACACCACCTTCGTTCGATAAGCAACCAGTCCGCGATTACCTTGATGGACTGAATTGGGATAAAGCTCCTCCTCCTCCCGAACTGCCACCTGATGTAATCTCAGCTAGCTCAACAAGATATCAGGAAGGCTACGAACGCATTACTGGCCAACTACTTTCAGACTGGCCGGGTCAAGCAGACAGCCTGTAGCTTCGAAGAAAGATTCACATGCTAAATGGTCGATAATGGCAAAACCTCTTAGAATTAACCCCCATGGGAACGGAAGAGAAGAAACTAAAGCCAGGAGAGGCAAGAGAACAAGGACCCTCTTTACGCGATGAACTTCTCCGAGACCCCACGCCACCTCCAGCCCCACTCCTAGAAGAATCATATGAATTTCTAGGAGATGAAGACATCTCATTTGAAAACTACACCTCACCCGACTTCGCTCAAGCTGAGTATGAGAAACTGTGGTCCAAAGTCTGGCAGTGGGCATGCCATGTGGATCACATCCCCCAACCAGGAGACTACTTCGTCTACGACATCGGAGACCTATCAGCCCTGATTGTCCGGACCGAAAATAGGGAAATCAAAGCGTACTTTAATTCCTGCATGCACCGTGGAACACAGCTCAAACAGCCAGGGACATGCGGATTTAGTAAAGAACTCCGGTGCCCTTTTCACGGGTGGACCTGGTCTCTTGAAGGACAGCTTGTTGACCTTCCACAAGCATGGGATTTCCCCCATGTCACGGCCGATTCACACCAACTACCCGAAATGCCTGTTGATATTTGGGAAGGCTTCGTCTTTATCAACTTTGATCAAGAAGCTGAGCCATTAAACGAATATCTAGGAGTTCTTCCGCGACACTGGGAAGANTGGGGCTTAAGTCAGAGATACATAGAAACACACATTCGTAAGCACCTTCCATGCAACTGGAAAGCCGCAGCAGAAGCATTTATCGAGGCGTATCATGTTCGAGAAACTCACGCAACGGGCCAGCTTGGCGATGAAGTCACAACCCAATACGACGTCTTTGGAGAAAATGTATCCCGATTCATCCACACGCGCGGATTAAACAGCCCCCTTCGANCCAACCCACGAACAGAAGATGAACTACTCGAAAGAATTAGCGGCCGCACTCTAGGAGAGGGAGACCTAACCCTTCCACCAGGAGTACGCGCCCGAGACCATTACGCTAACCATGTTCAAGAAACAATGGGGGAGCGATATGGGCATGACTTCTCACACCTAAGCGAATCAATAACCCTTGACTCCATCGAATACTACCTATTCCCAAATGCCTTTTTCTTTCCGGGTTTATCTCTTCCAATGGTCTACCGNTTTCGACCTGATCCCACCAGTCCCGACTTCAGCTACTTTGATCTGCTCTTTATGCGGCCNCGACCTNCAGAAGGTGAAGCACCTCCCCCNCCAGAAGTCATTGAATTAGGTATTGANGAAAGCTACTCAACAGCTGAAGGAGTAGGACCTCTAGGAAGAGTTTACGACCAGGACACTGCAAATCTCGCGGCACAAACACGAGGGTTCAAATCAAGTTTCAAGAACGGACAGACACTTGGAAATTATCAAGAAATCAGAGTCAGGCACTTACAGCAGCGTGTGAAAACGTACCTTGAAGCATAGAGACCATAATTTTAAAATNTCGANNGCAGGATACTCCCCTTTCTCATCGACCTGTGGCAGCATTATCAAATGGTTTATGATGCCTGCGTCGAAGTAAAGCTCCGTGAAGGAATAGCTGACCCNCAAGGTTCCACNATCGAAAANGCTACGGCNAATTTGGGCTTCANCGGGATTACAAATGTTCGCGTAGGAAAATGTATTCGCTTCCAGATTGAAGCAGAAGATGATCANGAAGCTANCAATATTGTCACTGAGCTCTGCAGCCGCTTCCTAACGAACCCTGTTATAGAAGAAGCAGTAATCGAAATACAGGTAGCAGGGTGAGCNACAACGTAGGTGTAGTTGTNTTCCCCGGATCAAACTGTGAAAAAGATGCGATGGAAGCCCTTGCCGATCTTGGAGCTANGCCGCGCCTGCTATGGCACGCAGACAATACGCTCCAGGGAGTGGATGCAGTTGTTATCCCCGGGGGTTTTGCCCANGGTGACTACCTTCGTCCCGGAGCGATAGCACGATTCTCCCCAGCTATGGAAGCGATCATTGACTTTGCTAACNGTGGAGGCCCTGTANTAGGTATCTGCAACGGATTCCAAGTCCTCACGGAAGCCGGTCTCCTACCAGGCGCATTACANAAGAACGCNGGNCTTAAATTCCTTTGNAAAGAAGTTGAACTACGGGTAGAAAACACAAACTCCGTNCTCACAAATATGGNCCATGAAGGCCAAATNCTCCGAATTCCNATCAANCACTTCGAAGGAAANTTTACTTGCACNGAAGAAACCCTCATNGANCTTCAGGAAAAANAACAAATNATNCTCACATACACAGAAAACCCNAACGGNTCGNTNGCGAATATAGCTGGGATATGTAACGCCGGNCGAAATGTGGTCGGCCTCATGCCACATCCAGAGCGTGCATGNCACTCATTNCTAGGAAGCNTTGACGGCCGTGTTCTCTTAGAGAGCTTCATNCAGGGGGAANATGCGAAANTTTNATGACATCANGAAACGNGTATCANATGGCTGAACCNCTCCATCGCAGTCTCGGTCTAACAGATGATGAATTNGATAAGATCATTGAAATNCTNGGAAGAGAACCGAACCACCTCGAACTTGCTATGTANTCNGTNATGTGGAGNGANCATTGTTCCTACAAATCGTCNNGAATACANCTCAAACGTCTACCTACAGAAGGAAAGAATGTTCTCGTAGGNCCTGGTGAGAANGCCGGCGTNATNGATGTAGGTGATGGGATAGCGATTGCCNTGCGAATTGAAAGCCATAACCANCCAAGTTANATAGAGCCNTATCANGGAGCTGCAACAGGNGTAGGNGGCATTATNAGAGATATTTTTACTATGGGTGCTCGCCCAATAGCGATTATGGACCCCTTACGATTTGGCCCTTTAGAAGATGCGCGAAGCAGATGGGTTGCTGAAGGCGTCGTTAGTGGTATTTCAGGTTATGGAAATTCCGTTGGTGTTCCCAATGTGGGTGGAGAAATAGTTTTCGACGAGACTTATATGGGAAACCCATTGGTTAATGTTTTATGTGTAGGGATATTACCGAAGGAAAGACTTGTCCTAGGTCAGGCTTCTGGGATAGGTAATCTAGCTGTTCTTCTCGGCTCAACAACAGGAAGAGACGGGATTGGTGGTGTTAGTGTCCTCGCCTCAGCTGGGTTTGGAGATGAAGAAGAGGACGCAGAGAAAAGACCTAGCGTTCAAGTCGGAGACCCTTTTGAGGAGAAACGCCTTATTGAAGGATGCTTGGAACTTCTAGATGAAGGCCTAGTTGTAGGAATTCAAGATTTAGGTGGAGCAGGGTTAACTTGTGCGGCATCGGAGACAGCTTCTAGAGGAGGTGTCGGGATGGATTTCAGTGTTTCAGCTGTTCCCCAAAGAGAAACGGGGATGCAACCATTCGAGATTATGACAAGTGAATCTCAAGAACGGATGCTGGCAATAGTAGAGCCAGATAATCTAGAGCAAGTTTTTGAAATATGCCGAAAGTGGGAAATTCGGTCATCCGTTGTCGGGAAAGTAACATCCTCGGGAACGCTTCGAATTGTTGATGAATTTGATGGAGACGTGCTGGGAGAGGTTCCCGCTTCTTCTCTCCATGATGATGCCCCACTCTACGAACGGCCTATGGCTCAGCCAGAGACGTTAGCTGACCAAGAAATACAATTAGCTCCACCAGATGGAATCGAAGAAGATCTCATTGATTTGCTGATGAGCCCGCAATGGGCAACTTCTCAGTACGACTCACAACTTTTTCTCAACACAGTTGTGGGCCCTGGAAGCGATGCAGCTGTTTTACGGTTGAAGCATCCAACATCAGGCGCAGATACGGGGAGAGGCATAGCGCTTACTACAGATGGTAATCACAGATGGTGCGCTGTTAATCCACGAATCGGAGCGGCTATGACTGTTGCAGAATCGGTTTTGAACCTAGCTTGTGTAGGAGCTATTCCTCAAGCTCTGGTTAATTGTTTAAATTTCGGAAATCCTGAAAATCCTTTTGTTATGTGGCAGCTGAGCGAAGCAGTTGATGGGATGGCTGAAGCCTGCACTGCCTTCGAACTTCCAGTAGTAGGTGGAAATGTTTCGCTATATAACGAGAGCCAAGGAAAAAATATCGATCCAACCCCAATTGTTGGCGTCATTGGGTTGATTGATGATTTAGCTAAACCACCTCCAGGACTCGCATGGAACGATGGTGATCGGATCATTTTGCTTGGTCCAGAACCTAATGCTTTAGATGGAAGCGCGTGGGCGTTTAAAAATGGGTATAGAGGTGGTTCACTTGAGCCAATCGATTTCGACCTTCACCAGCGAGTATGCGCATTGACTAGAGATCTAGTTACCAAAGAATTAGTTACTGGGCTTCACGATGTTTCCACAGGGGGGCTTGGGGTTTGTGCAGCTGAGATGGCCATCAACTCAGATGTCGGATGTACACTGGCTCGAATCCATGACCACGTATCGTTCTTTTCTGAATCCCCTTCTCGAGTTCTCTTGGGAGTGAATCCGGAATTAATCACAGAAGTAGAGCAGCTCGCGGAAGAATATAATGTTCCCTATGCACGAATAGGACTAGCACATGGAAATGTATTTTCAGTAAAGAATCTGCTCACAATTCCGGTTGAAGACCTTCAAGAGAAATGGAGCAATCGACTTTCCGATGCTTTAGCTAGCGGCACAACGCAGGGATAACAATTTCTATTTCTTCTCAACATCAAGATGTAAAGCAGCTAGCCCTCGAAGAACATAACTTGGTTCATATTCAAAGGTATTCTTTGCGCTAAAGTTCGGAAGATTGATTCGCTTTCCAAGTTCTTCAAACGCTACTTTTCCTTCGAGGCGTGAAAGAGGAGCACCAATACAGAAATGATGCCCCTTGCCAAAAGCCAGATGCTTGCTCACGTTCTCGCGGTCCGGTAAAAAATCTTCTGGGCATGAGAATTCCTGGCCATCTCTATTTGCAGCTGCAAATACTACCCAGATGCGCGAGCCTGCAGGGATGTCAATTCCTTCTATTTGTGTTTCTTGTGTAACAGTTCGGAAAAGACCCTGGGTAGGAGATGAAGTTCGAAGGCCTTCTTCTACGATTCCATGTACTATTCCATCCGGATCGTTCTCAAGTCTTTTCCACCACTTCGGATTCTCGATTAGAAGACGCATCGTTTCATTTAGAAACTTTGTTGTCGTTTCGTTTCCAGCGACCATCAATTGGCGGATAATTCCGTAAACCTCAGGAAAATGGAGCTTCCTAGTTTGCCCTTCTGGAAGGTCCGGATCATCAAAATCAGCATGTGTCAAGTCTGAAAGTATGTCTTCTTGAGGGTTAGTTAATCGATCTTCATATTCAGAAAACCAGTATTTCTGACAATCGACAATAGATTCAGCTTTCTCTATTCTCATTTCCGTTGACGGATTAGCACCTAAGTCATAATTATTAGCATCAGACCACCATTTAACCTTGCTCTCCACTTCTGGAGACATATTCAATGCGTAGTGGATGACCTTCACTGGAAGTGGGGTAGCAAAGGCCTCATCAAAATTAATTGAACCTTTCGTTGGGAACTTTTCAATTAGTTCGATAGCAATCTCGCGGACCTTCTCCTCAAACCCCCCGATTTTCCTAGCTGAGAATGTACGTGAAACAAGCTTGCGGTACCGCGTTTGATGTGGGGGATCGACGGTTAGCATCGTCTCAGCACGCGGCCACCCCTCGGCCAGTATCGCATCTATTTTATTTTGAGTCTCAACATCATCTGTCGGAACTTTTGCGTTAGAACGCTCTGATGAGAAAGTTTCTGTATCTCTTACGATTAAGTTCACGATGTCCATTCGAGATGCGATAAATGTCTTTGTTTGCTCGTGATAAAAGAGAGGGCCATGTTCTCTAAGAGCAGCGTAATGGGGGAATGGGCATTGCTGGACTTCATAATCCATAGGGTCATAGTTGGCTAAATCAATTTGAACGTCGCCCGCCATAGTTACTCTTAGCGCTTTTCGATTTCAAGTTCCAGTGCTGCTAACCCACGAAGAACAAAGCTGGGCTCATATTCAAATGTGTTGTTTGCAGAGAAAGAAGGCAGCTTTATACGCTTCACCAACTCTTCAAAGGC
>PBPU01000076.1 GCA_002724825.1 Acidimicrobiaceae bacterium | reverse complement strand
AAAGAACACCCTGGGAAGTAACTAGGCCCAAAGAGAGAGCTATCCGAGAAAAATTTGGGATTTCGCCCTCACGTTATTACCAGATCCGAGACTCACTACTGGATAGGGTTGAAGCTTTGGAGTATGACCCTCTTTTAGTTCGCCGGTTACGGAAATCTCGAATAAAACGTCGTTCCAATCGGTATGGAATTCCCCAGATTCAGTCGCCAATTCGCTAAAACTATCTGTAAGTTTTAATATAGNAAAGCCGATGTAAGATCTCAGGAGATGCTTAANATGAATATTGCAGGGAAAGGTGTTTTNCTTCTTGGTGTATTTGTAGCNATAGGCGTCATCGTGCTNAGTGAAGGGTTNAGCGANACNTCNGGAANCATTGATTCTNCTTCAGTAGTCCAGAATATTCAAGAGTCANATGAAGAAGCTGCTGNGNNTGAAGAAGAAACANCAGNNGCGGNNGAGGAAGCATCCGCTNAANAAACTGNCAGCGAGGANAGCAGCGNACCAGNACAAACTGAACCCGTTGCAAGTAGTGAATCGGTCTTTCACCCTCCAGCTGAAGTTCGAGTACTCGTAGCTAATGGNACAGACGTTGGCGGNGCCGCNGNNGNTATCCNAGAAGTANTAATCTCAGNTCAAGGCTATAACGGCTTACCTCCAGTGAATGCGACAACCGAAGAGGTACCTGATTCCTCTTTCGTTTACTTTGCGAACGGATATGAACTGGATGCCAGAAATGTTGGGCTGATAATAAATGTGGACTCTGCAAATGTACTTCCAATGCCAGCAGCTCTCCCTGTTGCAGATTTAGCTGAAGCAAATGTTCTGGTTCTTTTAGGGTCTGATCTGTNTCCNCCAGAAGAGTAACCCCGAAGGCCTCTTATGAGGATTCTTGTTGCGCCAGATAAGTTCAAAGGAACCGCANCGGCCCAAGCAGTTTGTGAATCTATTGCTATAGCTCTAAACAGTGACCATGACATAGCTGTTCAGCCCCTCGCCGACGGAGGCGAGGGAACAATTGAAGCATTTGGAGGAGNAAATCGCAGTGATCTGGTCTCAGGCCCTCTAAACAGCGTCGTAGAAGCACCCTGGAGGCTGCAAGGTGACACTGCGATNATTGAAATGGCTCAGGCATCAGGACTTACATTAACTGGGGGGAGAGAAGATAATGATCCGATCTCTGCAACTACANTCGGTACCGGCCAGCTTATTGCAATAGCCATTGAAAGAGGAGCAAGGAATATTCTTGTAGGGGCAGGAGGATCAGCGACTACGGATGGCGGTTTAGGAGCGCTTGAAGCTTTGACTCCTTTGCAGAGACTTCGTGAGGTATCGATAACAGTTGCCTGTGATGTCGAAACACGATTTGTTGAAGCTGCTGAAATTTTCGGACCTCAAAAAGGTGCATCTCCATCTCAAGTACGTTTTCTTAAACGCCGTTTAGAAAGGNNTGCNCAGATGTATTTAGAGGATCGAGGAGTTGATGTTCTGNATATGGATATGGCTGGAGCAGCAGGAGGTCTAGCTGGGGGATTAGCATCAGTAGGCGCATTATTAGTAAAGGGATTTAATGCTGTTTCTGAGGAAGTAGAGCTCCTGGATTCCATAGAAAAAGCGGACCTAGTCATCACTGGTGAAGGACATGTTGATGGATCAAGTTTCGAAGGAAAAGTTGTCGGCGGCGTTTTAGATCTAGCAGACGAAGCAGCGACCCCTGCGCTTGTTATAGCAGGGGACTTTGAGAAATCTCTTTCCTGCCCCGTTCCTATTTATAGTCTCGTAGATGAAGTAGGAAGAGGNNCAGCATTNACGGAAACACAAAAATCTATTGAAAAAGTCGCACAGAAGGCTATCTCCAACTGGGAAAAACACAGATAACATACATACAAGACAACGAGGTGTCTATGACTGATCGAATAGAGCTAAAGGGTATTCAAGCTATAGGAACAATTGGTGTTCTTCCAGAAGAACAAGAACGAGCGCAACCATTTGAAGTTGATATAACGGTTGAAAGTGACCTTTCGAAATCTGGACAAACCGACTCATTGAATGACACAGTGAATTATGCAGAAGTAACTGAAGCTATTGTGACTGTCGTATCCAATGAAAATCACTTCCTTCTAGAACGGGTCGCGGAGCGGATAGCAGAAGAAACGCTTAAGATTGATCGAGTTGAAGCGGTTAATATAACCGTAAAAAAAATGCGTCCTCCNGTCCCGCATCACCTTGAATACTCTGCAGTTACGATTCGACGTGAGCGTTAGCAACTAAACAACTAATCGTGTTTACGGAGGGAAATCCTTTATTCCCCGAAGATCTCTCTTCTAGCATTAAGAACCTGTTCGGGGACATGAGTGCGGCCATAATCAAACCCGACATCTAGAAGAATGTCTAGCAATTCCCTTCTNCCATCCTCCATTTTCCATGGCAATGCGATATATATTGGCAATCCAAANACGCGGAGGCGCTCAAGGTTCCTATAGATTTGCTCCTGGAATTTAAATCGTTCTTCCCATGCCCAGTCAGCAGGTCCAAATCCAGTTCCCGGATCCAAGATCAACTGTTCTTTTTTAATCCCAGATCTCTCCAGATTTACGAGAGTCGTTTCAAACCAAGGCAGGATGGTTTCTAAAGGATCTCCAGTGACGAATTCTAAACTTTTGGGATCGTTTCCGTTCAAGAAGGGAAGCACTACCGGAACTGTCCGATCAGCCGCAAGATCAATCATCGCAGGATTTTGCAGGCCATCAGATGCGTTCATGAAATTAGCTCCAGCATCAAGAGCCCTCTCCATAATTTCAGGATTCCACGTATCTATTGAAAGCTCAATTCCCAATGCAGACAATGCTTCTACCTTTCCTTCAAGGCGACCCCATTCCTCATCTGTACTTACACGGTCAGCGAACTGGGTAGATCCGGCAGCTCCGAGGTCAATTCCTACGCAACCCTGTTGAAGNAATTCTTTTGCCCGTNCAAGAGTATCCTCAACTGTCAGAGCTATCGAGAAGTCAGCTAAAGAATCATGAGAAGCATTTATGACGCCATGAAGTTTCACATCGCCTACCGTAGAGGTCAATGGTCGCACTTGCACCCCATCTATGGTCAGAAGTNAAGACTATTAACCAGAAATCGAGATTTATCGGGAGNAAAGAGAACGGATTACGATAAATTCACAGTATGGCTGTAACGATCCGTATCCCAACGACATTGCGTATCTTAACTTCTGGAGAGGCCGAATTAGACGCCNAAGAAGGAACAGTGTCTCAGATTATTTNTGAGGTCTGCGAAAATTACCCTGATTTTCAGGGNAGACTTATTGATGACGATGGAAATCTCCTTCGGTTTGTCAATGTGTATGTAGAGGATGAGGATGTTCGATTTCTCCAAGGGTTAGAAACGCCGGTATTGGACGGGCAAACAATCTCCATTATTCCCGCTGTCGCAGGCGGACGATAGTTNATTTTCCAAAATTATCTTTCCAAACCAAGTCGGAATCATTTCCGAGTTTCAGTACCATTACTAACGCTTAAATTATTTCCATACGATCGAGCAGAATAATGATCAAAATGGAATAAATGGTGAAAGTATTTTGTTCTTATAGTTAGAAAGCCAAACAGGAGATATTTCAATGGCAAAGATCATTTCATTTGATGAAGAAGCCCGACGAGGACTTGAAGCAGGGATGAATACCCTAGCAGACGCAGTTCGAGTAACCCTTGGCCCTAAAGGCCGTAATGTAGTACTCGACAAAAAATGGGGGGCGCCGACAATCACGAATGATGGTGTCTCCATTGCAAAAGAGATTGACCTCGAAGATCCATATGAGCGGATAGGCGCTGAATTGGTAAAGGAAGTTGCNAAGAAAACCGATGACGTTGCGGGAGATGGAACTACNACTGCCACAGTTNTAGCTTGGTCCATGGTTCGCGAAGGCCTCCGAAATGTTGCCGCTGGNGCTAATCCAATGTCGTTGAAAAAAGGAATCGAAGCTGGAGTTTCCGCTGCAGTGGAGTCCATTCGGGGTCAATCGCAGGATGTCTCCTCCGATAAGGACCAAATAGCAAACGTTGCTGCAATCTCAGCGGCTGATGCTGAAATCGGTGGGAAAATCAGCGAAGCCATAGACAAAGTCGGGAAAGATGGAGTCATTACCGTGGAAGAATCACAGACTTTCGGAATGGACCTTGATTTTGTTGAGGGGATGCGTTTCGACAAAGGCTACATATCTCCTTATTTTGTNACCGACCCAGAGCGTATGGAGGCAGTATTAGAAGAGCCTTATTTGCTTCTTATTGGTTCCAAGGTCTCTGCGGTTCGAGATATTGTTCCAGTTCTTGAAAAAGTTATGCAGTCCGGAAAGCCACTNCTGATAATCGCTGAAGATGTCGAAGGAGAGGCGTTAGCAACACTTGTTGTTAATAAGATCCGAGGAACATTCACCTCGGTAAGTGTAAAGGCTCCAGGTTTTGGTGATCGGCGTAAAGCTATGCTGCAAGATATGGCCATTTTGACAGGTGGGCAGGTCATCAGCGAAGAAGTCGGCCTTAAACTTGAATCAGTTTCTCTTGATCTNCTCGGCCAAGCACGCAAGGTGGTAATAACAAAAGATGAGACAACGATCATTGAAGGTTCAGGAAACCGAGATGACGTTGATGGTCGAATCGCTCAGATCAAAGCAGAAATTGAAAATACTGATTCTGATTATGACAGAGAAAAACTTCAAGAGCGTTTAGCGAAACTTTCCGGTGGCGTAGCTATTTTGAAAGTAGGTGCAGCTACGGAAGTTGAGCTGAAAGAGAAAAAACACCGTATTGAAGATGCAGTATCAACAACAAAAGCAGCGATAGAAGAGGGTGTTGTTGCTGGAGGCGGAGTAACGTTGCTTCGAGCCCAAGCAGAAGTTTTAAAAACAATGGAAGGGATTGATAACCCTGATGAAGCAACNGGTGCTCGTCTAGTAGCTAAAGCGTTAGAAGGGCCTCTTAACCAAATTGCTGTTAACGCCGGNCTNGAAGGTGGAGTCATTGTTGAGAAGGTCCGAAACCTCGAAGGAGCAAATGGACTGAATGCATCCAGCGGAGATTANGAAGATTTAGTNAAGGCCGGAATTATTGATGCAGCGAAGGTAACTCGATCAGCGCTTCAGAATGCTGGTTCCATTGCAGCTCTGTTTTTAACGACAGAAGCAGTGATCGCTGATGCGCCCGAAGAGGGTGGAGCCCCCGCTGGTATGCCTGATATGGATTTCTAAGAGGTCTATATCTCTATAGGTAATTGAACCGGTGCGAAGTTTCTACCCTAGACTTTAACAATGGAAAGTAACTCTCTCCGAATAGCCGAAGGTTTAGGCGTCCTTCATCTCTTTTGCAAGATTCAAAACGAAATCGATAAGCACAAGATCGAAGAAATAGTCCAAGATGCACTTGAATCTTCGATGCAAGTAGTAACAGTATCCATTCTTGGTCATAAGGCAGATATTGCCTTTATGGTTCTAAGTGAAGATTGGGTTCAACTACGAAAGTTTCAAACAAACTTGAGTGCAGCTGGGTTAGACCTAGTTGATTCATATGTTTCCCTAACCGAAATCTCTGAATACGCCCAAGGTGTTCCAGAAGAAATGCGTAACGCGAGGCTTTACCCTGANCTNCCTCCNGANGATAANAAAGCATGGTGCTTTTATCCNATGNCTAAACGNAGNAANCCNACNCAGAANTGGTTCACNNTACCNTTTGAAAAAAGAAAAGAANTGATGTACGAGCATGGAGCTTCAGGACGAAAATTCTCAGGGCGCGTACTGCAGGTCATTACTGGCTCAACTGGTGTAGATAATTANGAATGGGGAGTTACNTTATTCTGTATTCACCCTGATGATCTCAAAGACGTTGTCTACACTATGCGCTTTGATGAAGCATCTGCAGAATATGCAGAATTTGGCCCATTCTACTCAGGCTACGTAATACAAATAGAAGATTTGNTGAACGAATACACGAACTGANTTTTCTAAAAGCGAATTAACTTACTATTGAGCTAAGGTCCCAAGATATAATTTNATGACGTTTTCATCGTTAAGAAGATTTTCTCCGGTTCCATCGTACGCATTCTTTCCTTGATCCAAGACATAACCTCTATCACTTATCTTGAGACATCTGGTAGCGTTCTGCTCAACCATCACGATTGAGACCCCAGTCTCATTAATCGATGTCACGTTTTCGAATACTTCTACCTGTAATGCTGGAGACAAACCTGCAGAAGGCTCATCAAGAAGAAGGACGGTCGGTTGCATCATCAGAGCTCTTCCCATCGCAAGCATTTGTCGCTCACCACCTGAAAGAAGTCCAGCACGTTGCCGGATTCTCTCTCCAAGTCTCGGGAAAAGATCAGCAATTTCCTGAATTCTCTCTTCAACTTGGTTCTTAGGAAGTTGGTATGCCCCCATTTCAAGATTTTCGGACACTGTTAAGGACGGGAAAACATTTTCTGTTTGTGGAACAAAACCAACCCCCTTTTCAACGAGCTGGTGAGCTGGAAGATTTGTTATCTCTTCTCCCATCAGNTCGACAACACCNCTTCTTACTTCAACAAGTCCAAACATGCTTTTTACTAAAGTTGATTTCCCTGCTCCATTGGGGCCGATAATCCCAACCAATTCACCCTTATGAAGTTCAAAATTACAACCAGTTAAAATATCAACTCCTGGAAGATACCCAGCTACAAGATCCTTTGAAGANAGAACTACTTCCTGATTGTTGCTATCAGACATCTTTGAGCTCCTCCGCGATCGAACTACCTAAGTAGGCGTCTATTACAGCTGGATTCTTTGATACTTCACTCGGTGTCCCCTCGGCAATNATTCTCCCTTCGGCNAGAACAACTATCCAATCAGAAATTCCCATGATCGCGTCCATATCATGCTCTATGAAAAGTACGCTTACACCTTCATCTCGAAGGTTTTCTATATGNGCCAATAGCGATTCCACAAGGACCGGATTAACACCTGCCATTGGTTCATCAAGAAGAATTAATTTCGGTTGTGACATCAGCGCTCGAGCCATTTCAAGCAATTTTCGTTGCCCACCAGAAAGCGTTGCTGCATACTCATCACGCATGTGGGACAAATTAAACTTCTCTAAAAGACTCTCAGCATTTATAAGAATCTCTTTCTCCTGAGGTTTCCAGCGAGATGGAATAAGAGCATAACGAAGAAACTCTCCCTTTTGTTCAGCAGCCCCAAGAAGCATATTGTCTAGAACGGTCATCTTTGCAAGAGATTTAGTTAACTGAAAAGTCCGGACCATNCCTTTATGTGCAATCTGNTGCGGGCGTAGGCCCGAAAGGTCGGTTGTCCAAGATTTTGCATTTGCAAGCTGATGAAATGTCCATTTACCGGAGTCTGGCCTATCAAAACCTGTTAATAGGTTAAACAGGGTTGTTTTTCCTGCTCCGTTGGGGCCTATGAATGCCGTGATGATTCCTCGTTGTACTTCAAGATGGTNAATATCTACAGCACGTAGCCCACCGAAAGAGCGAACGACATTATCAACTTTCAAAATCGGATCTGGCTTTGATGACCCTGGGNTAGCTTCAATATTTTTCAGCACAGAGCTGTCATTATCGGACATCGATTTGAGCCTCCTCTTTTTTCCCAACCAGACCTTGAGGTCTCCAAATCATCAAAACCGCAAGCATGATACCCATCATGATCATCCTTACGCTAGCAACATCATTTGATTCGAGAATTACGCTAGGTATCCATCCGGATTCAACCATTTGCCGGAGAAGTTCTTCTACAAAGACAATTATGAACCAGAAAGTTACAGCTCCAACGACGGGGCCCCAGACCGAGGCGGCTCCTCCTAGTATTAAGACGGTCCAGATAAAGAATGTTGTTTGAGGCTTGAATTGCTGTGTCTCAACAAATCCAGTGTTCATTGATCTTGTGATTCCAGCAAGTGCTACGATCATCCCGCCNATAATTAAACTTTGGAGTTTGTATGAGAAGACATTNTTTCCTAAAGCTCGTGCAGCGTCTTCGTCCTCTCGAATTGCCTTGATTACTCTGCCCCATGGAGATCTCATTAGCCCCCAAATCAGCAACGTAGCTAGAAGAACCAAGCTCCATCCAAGAATCATTACCCAGAGTGTCTGCTCATCGAATTTTAAGCGCCAAAACCCATAGGATCCGTCGCTTATTGTATTCCAATCAATTGTGACAATTTCAGAAAATGATACTTCCGCATTTCGATCTTCAATGCTAGGAAGACCGAAAGGGCCACCAGTTAAATCAAGAAGTCTTTGAGATCGGAACGATATGCGAAGAACTTCTGCAATAGCAATAGTAGTTATTGCAAGATAGTCTGCCCGTAATCGTAATGAAGGTAGGCCAATGCTTAAGGCGATTGCAANCTGCAAANACTAGGCCNGCCGCTATNGCAAGNANNAGNGANCCACCNAGCCATCCTTGNGTAAAGAATATTGCCATTCCGTAAGCTCCAGCGGCCATGAACGCAACAACACCAAAGTTCAGTAGCCCGGTATAGCCATAATGTAGATTNAGCCCAACAGCTGCTAAAGCGAATGTTGCAGCTTGNACTCCAATAGAAGCACGTAGAGCCAAACCAAGTAGGTCTCCAATGTCAACACCGGCGAGGATATTCATAATCATGGCGCTTACCCGAGCCTTTCTCGGACGCCAAGAATTCCTTGAGGTCTAACAAGGAGGATCACGATAAGCACAGCTAAGGCAATTAAAAACTTCAAGTCATTGTCCAACCAGAANGTTGAAGTTTCTGACGCTAGCCCGATAGCTATACCGCCGACCATAGCACCGTATGCTGTTCCCAATCCGCCTAGCGTAACAGCAGCGAAAATCAAGAGTAGGATCTTTTCGCCCATTTGCCATTCGACGACCTGTGTAAGGCCGATCATAATACCCCCAAGACCAGCTAGTGCACTACCGAAGATCCATACCCACATAATGGTTCTATTCACATCTATTCCCGAAGACTCAGCCAGAGCGGGATTGTCTGANACGGCGCGCATTGAAGTCCCTAATCTCGTTCGTTGAAGCAGAATCCCGACTATAACTAGAGTGACAAAGGCTATAGNAATGATGTAGTAGTCCTTAGGTGGCAGTTCAATGGGTCCAAGTGAAACTCCGCTTTGTATTTTGNANGANTCATAAGTTTCTGGNTCGGCGCCATGGTAGATCAACATNAGATAGCGCATTAGAAAGGCTAGTCCGATTGAGACAACCATAAGAGAAATATTGGTCATCTTCTTCCGCCGTAGAGGCCCGAAAATACCCTTTTCTAGAAACAATCCAAGAAAACCACCTATTACAACAGCTAAAAAAACGGCGATGGGAAATAGGCCTCCAGTAAGTCCCATAGATGATTCGAGAACAAGAGCTATTACAGCACCAAAGGCTACCATTTCCGAATGCGCGAAATTAACTAGGCCGGTTACNCCGAATATAAGGGAAAGTCCTATTGAGGCTAAAGCAACGAGAAGCCCCACCTTTAGACCGCTAACCATTCGGTTAAGTANTCTCTCCCACGTAGGTGGGATTTCTAGAATAGTNTTTTGCTCNTCACTTTGTAGTTGAAAACCTACTGATGTTGTTCTTACTTCCTCCAATACGACAACAACTTCAGATGATGCCCCTTCCTTTATAGAAATTCCATCTGGGAGAGGACCNATCAATTGGACTGTGAATTCTCCTACATAAGGAATNGGGATTGCCCACTTACCATCATCACCCGAAACAACAGAACCAACTTCGGTACCGGCGGCATCAACGATTGAGACCGTAACGTCAGGAATCACTTGACGACCTACCCTCACTGTCCCACGGAATACTGCTTCGTTATCTAGAGCAGAGGCTACGAAGGGGAATGTCANACTTGCGCAGAACGCAACCAAGGCAAAAATAAGCATTCCTTTTACTGTTTTTGTCACAAAAGGACTTTAATCGGAAGAACGGCATCCTCCCAACCAAAATTGATAACAGTGTGATTTTTTCAATTGTGGGAAAATGAACTACCGGTTCCAGCCAGCATCTGAAATATGTCGCTCTTCAAAGAAAAGACAATCATNAGGGCATCCAAACGGCATTTCTTCATTGCTACCTAATCTGCAACGTTGAACTACTTCTCCGGATTGAACTGTCCTACTGCTGTAATGCCTGCAATCGTCTCGTACTGCCATAACCCCATTTTCACCTTTCCTGAATCTAGATACAAGGAAATGTGGGTAAGAGTTAACACTCTCGAAACAATTTAGAAATCAATGTCCATTACTATTCAGGCATTAAATGGCAGAAAACTGTTTAGTTTTCTGAAGATGCGTTCGATTAGCGCTCGCAAATAGAAGGGAAATAGAAGGGAAACGGTATGGATACAGGTGATTTCGCGTGGATGCTGATTTCGACAGCATTGGTGGTCTTTATGGTGCCGGGGCTGGCGTTGTTCTATGGCGGTATGGATAGATCTAAAAATGTCTTGAATATGCTCAATATGAACTTGTACTGCATCGGGATTGTCCCGCTGCTGTGGGTTACGTTGTCTTGGACGCTTGGAAATAGCGCAAATGAAGAAGGTGCGTCAGGTTTCTGGGGCGGTGACCTGATTGGTAATTGGGATCAGATCGGCCTTGATGGTTTAAATATGTTGCCNGAGGAACTTATTTTCGTTGCTTTCTTGATGACGTTTGCTTCGATTACCCCAGCGTTGATATCGGGCGCTGTTGCCGACCGTATGAAATTTTCAGCTTGGGTCATTTTCGTCCCTATNTGGACGNTNCTTGTTTATACNCCAGTTACCTATTGGGTCTATAACGGATGGCATGAGGGTATGGGCGCAATCGACTTTGCAGGTGGTACTGCGATCCATATAAATGCTGGAGCAGCAGCGCTTGCGCTGATTCTTGTACTAGGAAAGCGNAAAGGGTGGCCTAGCGAATCATCACCCCCACACAATCTTCCACTTGTCATGCTAGGAACAGGAATCCTTTGGTTCGGATGGTTCGGGTTTAACGCAGGATCAGCTGGAGCAGCGAATGGTCAAGCTGTTCAAGCCTTACTTAACACCTTCGTCGCAGCTGCAGCTGGAATGATTGGATGGATTATCATTGAATGGTACCGCGACGGAAAGGCAACAACCCTTGGTGCTTGTTCCGGTGTTGTAGCTGCCCTGGTGGCAATAACTCCAGCAGCTGGCTATGTTGGTGGNCTATCAAGCATTATCTTTGGCCTCGTCGCAGGTGTAGGNTGCTACTTCCTCATTGGATTGAAAAACAAGCTTGGATACGACGACTCCCTTGACGTGGTCGGCGTTCACGGCGGTGGAGGAATCATCGGTGGGCTTCTATTGGGCTTATTCGCAGATAACTCAGCNATCAACAACGAAGAAACTGTTTCAAGGGATGAATGGTTCCAAGATGGGGTTTTCTTTGGCGGCGGNGAGCTCTTCCTCGACCAACTCGTAGCAATGGGATCAGTTATAGCTTTCTCCTTTATTGTCACATATGTAATAGCGAAAGTTCTCGATGCCACAATCGGCCTTCGAGTCTCTGAAGAAGACGAAGAAGCGGGACTTGATCAATCACAGCACGCGGAGACCGCTTACAACCTATAAAAGTAAATTTAAATAATCAGTTATTTGGCGGGGGATAGCCCCCCGCCAAATAAGAATGTTCCCAAAATGGTCGAAGTGGAATACGGTGAATGTATGACCATTGTTCTTGCAAGACAAAATCTTCTTCAAGACCGAACCAAACGCGGATCACAATTCACCAGACAACTCAGTGATTCTGNGGACCTTTGGCTAGAAGATCTCTTCAACAGCGCTGTTGGCGAACGACCTGACATTGCCCTACTTGCTGTCGGAGGATATGGCCGAAAAGACTTATCACCATTATCAGACCTTGATGTTCTTCTCCTCCACCGAACAGCTAATGACATTGACGTGATTGCTGAATCTATCTGGTATCCCATCTGGGATCAAGGAGAGAAACTTGGGCATGCAGTTCGAACGGTAGAGGAGACCATAGAACTTGCTTCAGAAGATCTTGATACCGCTACGGCACTNTTGTCATGCCGCCATATTGCCGGTTCAAAGAAACTTGCAGAGGAGCTTTCTGCACTTGCTCTCTCCCAATGGAAGAACAATGCCCGTTCCTGGTTGCCTAGACTCGCAACTTCTATTCAAGAACGNCACCGTGCNAAAGGCGAAGTCGCATTCATGCTTGAACCAGAACTGAAGGAAGGTAGAGGAGGGCTAAGAGACGTTCATGCGATGGGTTGGGCGGACCAAAGCGGACAGGGACCTTTAGAAGTAGAGCGAAATCAGCTACTGGAATCGTACGAAGTAATTCTTAGGGCACGCGTAGAACTCCACAGAAGTGCGAAACGCTCCAGTGACAAACTTCTTCTAGAACAACAAGACGCTGTAGCAGAAGCATTGGGATACGAAGATGCTGATATTTTAATGGCAGATGTTGCATCAGCTGCACGACGTATTGCGTGGAATACGGATGAACTTTGCTATGCAATACAAAATGCGGGCCTATTTGGCTTATGGAATTTCGGAAAGAAAGTAGGGGATACNTTAACCGGAAGAAGAAAATCTGTTTCAACGAGTTATGAATCCGATACGGACATGTCAGCAGAAACAGTTTTACGTATTTCCCTTACTACTGCTAAGAATCAAGAAAGGTTTTCTCCAGAAGTAATCAAAAAACTGCGAAGTTTAGAATTACAAGTCCCAGATCCTTGGACACCTGAGATACGAGATCTGTTCGTAGAGCTTCTTCTAACTGGTCATGATGCCATACCCGTATTTGAGACACTAGATGAACTNAATCTCTTTGTTCCTTTCTTACCTGAATGGGAACCAGCCAGAAGTCGCCCTCAACGCAACGCNTACCACCGTTTTACCGTTGACCGTCATTTGCTTGAAACGGCCGCTGAAGCAGCAAAACTTCAAGATCGCGTCNANCGGCCAGATCTCCTCGTAGTCGGCGCTCTCCTGCATGACATAGGAAAGCCCTATCCCGGCGATCACACGGAAATAGGTATCGAGCTCATTAATATCATCGGATCACGAATGGGATTTTCACAAAATGACATCGAGACACTTGTTCAAATGTGTGAACACCACCTCCTACTTCCTGANATAGCGACACGAAGAGACCTTGATGACTTTGACACGATACAAACAGTTGCAAATTCACTTCAAACTGTGCAAAAAGTGGAATTACTTCATGCCCTAACAGAAGCTGACTCCATAGCAACTGGGCCAGCTGCTTGGAGTACTTGGAAAGCCGGTCTTGTCCATGATCTTGCAGGCCGGACATCGGCATATCTCAAGGGAGGAGAGAGAAGTATCATGGAGCGGGCATTCCCCACTGAAGAGCAGATGAAGATGATGCGTCGAGGCATGATTCGTGTTGATGGGAATGTTGATACTCTCACAATTATGGAGATAGACCGGCCAGGTGTCTTTGGGCGGGTAGCTGGAGCTTTATCTTTATGTGGCCTCGATGTATTAGAAGCAGTCGCGCATACAGATTTTGGAATGGTTCTTGCAGTCTTTCGTGTATCTACGAGTACCACCCGAGAAATTGATTGGGATTCGGTTTGTGTCTTTGTTCAAGATTCTGTACGAGGTCGTGTTGCGATTGCTGCTCGCCTTTCAGAAAGAATGAAAACGTACTACTTACAATCATCCCAAAACTTCCCGGACAGAGTAGTAGGAACAGACGTAAAGATAGATAATGAGACTTCTTCTACTGCGACAGTGGTGGAAGTATCTGCCCCAAATGGAATGGGTTTGTTGTATCAGATTACCCGTGCGCTGAGTTCGCTTGACCTAAATATTCTTAGTGCAAAAGTTCAGACGCTTGGCGCTGATGTTGTGGACTCTTTCTATGTTTTAGATAATGAAGGAAAGAAAATAGTCGATCAGACACATGCTGAGGAAATTCGAGAAGCTGTTCGGCATGCAATTGAAATCTCAACCGTGATGCAAAGGAAATTAAATGACAGATGAGCACAACCTTGTTCGATGGAGTGAAGCTCTTGCTGGCATTGCAAGAACAGGCCTTGCATTTACTGAGAATCTTTATGAGCGGGAACGTTACGAAGAAGTTCTTAATGTGGCAGCTGACATTCAGTCGCATCTATCTGGTGCGGATCAACCGGAGAAGAAGATCGACGAATGGATGCGTTCAGTTGGGGAAGGTATACCTGGTTATGTGACTCCAAAGATTGCCATAGGGGCTGTTGTTGGGAACGACGATGAGGAACTTCTTCTTATCCAAAGATCCGATTCTGGAGTTTGGCTATTTCCTACCGGTTTTGCTGACGTGGGGTATTCAGCCGCAGAAATAGCTGAAAAGGAAGTTCTGGAAGAAACAGGCATGGAGGTCGAAGCCCTTCGTATTATTTCGATTCTTGATGGTGTTAGAGGAGGTTTTACAAGAATGCCCTTGTATTCGATTGTTTTCCAATGCAAAGTTCTTGGAGGAACACTAAAACCTCACCCTCTAGAGTGCCAAGATGTCGGTTTCTTCTCCCAAGACTCCCTTCCCGAACCTTTGGCAGGATCAGGTAATTGGGTGGATCAGGCTTTCCGAGCGGTGCGTAATGAACCAATTGAAGTACAGTTCGACGCGCCGCGACGACCAGCTTGGAAAAACCCAGACGAAAACTAAAACTTAGTGCTGTTCGGGTTACGCTTCTTCGGGGTTTGCCCCATCGCGAAGCCACCGTTCAACTTGGTCACCGAATCCTGATGCAGGGTCAGCTTTAAATTCCCCTTGATCGTATCTATATTCTAAATCAGTGACATACGCTTTCATATCCTCATCGTTTTCGATAAGTTGATCGACCTGTCTTTCATACGCCGCAGATGCTATTTCTAATTCTGTTGTTATAGATGTCTCTGGCAGTATTTCATTTAATCTTTCGATAAGCGCCAAAGTCGCTTTAGGTGATGCAGCTCCTGAAACATAGTTGGGAACGGTAGCCCATAAGGAAATCGAGGGGATACCAGCTTCTTGGATGGTTTGGTTGAGAACGCCAATAATTCCTGTTGGTCCTTCATACATTGATTTTTGAAGATTCAACTTAGAGTTTGTTTCTGGGTCTTCGCTAAAGCCATATATAATCACTGGGCGAGTGTGAGGGACTTCTGTGAGAAGCGATCCGAGCGTAATTACCATAGAAACTTCGAGACTACTTGCTACGGAATTAATTTCTTGTACGAAGGTTTTCCACTGTAGTTGAGGTTCTATACCTTCAAGTAGGAAAATTTTTTGGTCAGAATTCGCACTAAATCTCGTCACAGGCCAATCTAACTGTCGACCATTTTCATCTAAGTGAACTAATGGTCGGGTTTCAGAAAAGTCGTAAAATTGTTCTGCTTCAATATGAGCAAACGGTTTGGCGTCGAAATCTTCTCGTAAATGTTTCAGAGCCCAACTCGATGCGTTCCCGGCATCATTCCATCCTTCAAATGCAGCAATCAGCACTCCGCCAGTTTGATTGGGCTTATTTTCCCAGAAGGTGTAGTTCTCAAGCATTTCTCTGAGACTATATCTACCCAGACTTGAATTCTATTCGTAGAGATCAGTAGTAGTTCGGAATCTGTTCTACCCCTTCCCAGTGTCACTCGGGTACGATAAAGCATGGTCACAATTCGTGTAGCCGAAAATGCAGACGCTGAGTTAGTAGAGGCGTATCAGAGGTTAATACCCCAGCTTTCTTCTTCAAGCCCTGCACCTTCTAAAGACGAGCTTGCAGCAATTATTGAGTCTGACTCTGCGACAATGCTGGTAGCTGAAGATGAGGGAGGTACTATTCTTGGCTCAATGACTTTGGTAGTTTTTCGAATTCCAACAGGTGTGCGCGCTTGGATAGAGGACGTTGTCGTAGATACTGAAGCTCGAGGTATGGGTATCGGCCAGGCTTTAAATGAATATGCGATTAACCTAGCCGAGCAAGCGGGTGCCAAAACTATTGACTTAACATCACGTCCTTCACGAGAGTCAGCAAATCGCCTATANAAACGACTCGGTTTCGTTGCTCGTGAAACTAACGTATATCGCTATTCGATCGTTTAGCTTAGCTTGACGTTCAATCAGAGTAGAGACTTAGGGAATGATGTCCTCTACATACACGTAGTCACTATTTCCGCCATAATCAAAAACCCAGAGCTCAGCCACAAATTCTGTTCCGGATTCTAAGGGTTCGAATGAATATGTGAGATTTGGAATATCAGCCCAAAGCCCAACATCATTAATTTCAATCCAGTCAAATGAAAAATCAGTGTTTTGGAATAAGAAAACTGGGTAGATTAATCCTTCCGGATCAGTNACTAGTTCACCCCACTGGCCTGTTTGGTCAGTTGAGTAATAGATCTCGTTAAGTATTTCTCCGGTTTCCGTATCTATTGTGATTGAGAGAACAACATCGTTGAATTCGCTCTCTTGGTCCNGTGCTTCGGGAGGGACATAAGTTAGAGGTATGTCGAGAAACGCTAGCTGAGATTCCTCATCGTTGTATAGCTGTGTATATGCATAGACGGTATCAACTCCATCTGACATGGTTAAAACGGTTAGGTCGTAGAAGCCTTCAGCCAACCCNCTTCCGTCGTTTGCGAAATATGCCGGCTCTTCCCCAAGGAAGAGAATAGATCCATCTTCTTCAGGGATACCGTAATATATGACAGCTTCAGTGAGATTATCTTGCGCAGCAAGGTCAAATTGAGCAGTTATAAACAGGCCTTCTACTGCATCGAGAGTATATGTTGCCGAATATTGGTCTGTTACGAATCTCGCTTGTTCTTCNTCAGGAATACTTTCTTGAGCTTGAAAATAACTCATAAGGATATTCTGCCAACTCTCAATTCCCTCGAGATAAAAGTATCCCTCTTGACTGTATGCCCTTAACTCTGGGAAATATATGCCTAGTCCGGAAGAAGATTTTGTTGCTGGGCCATTGACTTGTCCAATTACCATTTCATCTATGGCATTGACCAGATTGGTTGTTAATTCAAGTAATNCNGGTTCAAGCTTNCCAAGNTCNGTAGCTAGATTCCCAAGGTCTATCATTTGAGCATCTATNGAGGGATCTGGGTTTTTCCCTAGNCTTAGAGATGTACTCTGCGCTGAACCAAGCTTTGCCGCAAGAGAATCACTTTCAGTAACAAGAGGTATTTCGAGTGCTCTCAGGGCTTCATTGACCTNGCTTACTAAAGTNAAGTCAAGAACAGAAAGAGTAATTTCCGTCTCTGTTCCATTATCGACGGCATGCTGTTCGTAATAATTCGCTATTGCTAAACCAAGTGATTGGGCCTCTATCGAAGAGTCTGAGGCGAGGATTTCGAGCGCTTGCCAATCCCAACCATGTCCTGGTTCGAGTTCTTGTGAGGCAACCATTACGTCAGCATGTTCTGCCATTGCTAATGCAACTTCAAAAGTTCCCATCAGGCAGGCGTCAAATCCGATCAAATCAAGTTTGTCAATCCCAGCCTTTTCAAGGCCCGTTCCGATTCCATTGGAGATCTCCTGTAGATCAAGGATGTCAAATTCGTTNCCTTCATCAGGTCCCATTCCAGGCCATCCAGCACCATGATCCCAAAGTATTAGNGCTGTTTTTTCAGCAGGAAATCGCGAGTATCCGTATTCGATAAATTCAGCTAAAGCATCGGCATCTCCTAAGTTACGNTCCCCGAGTTGATCTTCAAGCAGATGAATAGAACCGTTTTTGACTTGGATCAGCTTCGTATCTGAAAAATTCTCTAAATTCAATACTGAATCTTCGGAATAGATATCTGACCTGTCAAAGAGGANGACAATATCTANNTTTTCACTTGTTGGAACTTTNGACATTTCAACAATATCTGTNAGAGCAAATTCCTCTAGATCNGTATCNCCCATGAGGTATACCAGAACGGTCCATTTCCCAGTCTCAACCTCTTTCAGATTTTCTTGGTTCTCTTGAATGGGNGTTTGGTCAGGTTCTTCATTATTTTCNGAAGATTCGACTACTTCAGCTACTGCTCCCTCAGCNTCGTTAGTTCGGTCATTNGNTTCATCAGGACTGTTTGAGGAACCACCGCATCCAGACAAAATNCTTAAAATAAAGATACTTGTGACTATCAANGCCAATAGGGAAGATGCAGATGATAAGTTTTTCTTAAGCGAGTTCATGGCTATATTCTATGCGACTTTTTATTCTATGTGATTTTTNAGTTTTCTTTGGAGTGGTCATTCAAATAGATCCGAAGTTGTCAGAACAGTAAAGTAGAAATTGACACCTTGAGTGAGGCATATCTTGACGTCATGTTGGATTTAACAAATCATAGGAAAATATGCCGGTACGTTCTGGTCTCCGCTCTAAGTCTTGTNATNGGACAATCGATACTCTATCTTTTTTTCAAAGTTGCTGGCCTCGATGCTGCCCTTAGCAATCTACTCTGNGTTACTCTNTCGACAATTCCCAATTACATTCTTAACCGCNATTGGGTATGGGGAAAATCTGGGCCACATGATATTACGAAGGAGATAGCCCCATATTGGATAATCGCGTTTTCAGGACTGGGACTGTCTACTTTGTTTGTTTTTCTAGCTGATCGAATATGGGACTCGTGGGTCGTTGTAAACGTNGCAAATCTTGCGGCCTATGGAGCTCTGTGGGTATTAAAATTTATAATTTTGGACCGGTACCTCTTCAATACAAATTTTAGAAAAGGGAACTTAAGTATAAAGAACTGAAAGAATCANGATATTCTCCAGTAATCTTGCCNTATGGAAGCTAGTAGACGTGAATATGNGCAAAGTGTTCGAGGTTTCCTTCCCCCAGACGAAGGGGATGTCCTTTATGAGGCAGCTTGTGATCTGAGTGTTGAAGGNCCCCTTCTTGAAGTTGGGAGTTACTGCGGGAAATCNGCCGTTTATTTGGGTACCGCTGCTGAGGAGCAAGGGCGTGTCCTGTATGCATTAGATCACCACCGAGGTTCCGAAGAAAATCAAGCTGGTTGGGAGCATCACGAACCTGATTTAATTGACGTTGAAGCGGGAAAATTGGANACGCTCCCAATTTTTCGGAAAGTCATACATAATGCCGGTTTAGAACATGTGGTAGTGGCGATTGTGGGCGACTCCGTTAGCGTAGCGAAACACTGGGATACATCTCTTGCATTTTTGTTTATCGATGGAGGTCATGGGGTTGAGCCGGCTAGAAATGATTATTTCTGGTGGGTTCCTAAGGTGCAGTTAGGTGGCGTNCTTGCTATTCACGATGTTTTCCCTGATCCGAAAGACGGTGGGAGGCCGCCCTACGAGTGTATTTATCTACCAGCTATACAAAGTGGTGACTGGGTTGAGGAGAGAGTCCAAGGTTCCTTACGTATACTGCGCCGAATATCTTAAGCTTGAGTTTTCNGTGATAGTCTTGTCTTAAGACTTGGAACTAAAAGGATGAGGATAGATGAAACAAGGTGACATAGTTCCCGATTTCGAAGCACTTGATCAAAATGGGAAGAAAGTAACCTTAGGATCATTGATTGAAAATGGTCCATTGGTTTTGTACTTCTATCCCAAAGCGATGACACCTGGTTGAACGAGGCAAAGCTGTCATTTCCGTGATTTGGCTGCCGAATTTGCACAATTCGGAGCCCAACGAGTGGGAATCAGCACCGATCCGGTGGATCGGCAAAATGAATTCGACCGTCAAAATGATTTAGGGTTCAGACTTCTCTCAGATCCTGATAAACAAGTTGCTTCCCTACTTGGAGCTAAGCGCCGAGGGCCGTTGCCAAATCAACGGGCAACATATGTGATAGGCCAAGATAGGACACTACTTGGAGTAATCAAAAATGAGAAAAATATGTTCGTTCACGCCGATGAAGCGCTCCAGATACTACAGAACGAAATTAGTTGATCTCTCAACCTCTATTCGTCTAGTGAAGGTAGGAAGGTATGATCGGCGAACATACTTGCTGCTTGTGTTTCACCTTGAATAGCATCGGCTGCGAGGATTACAGCCGCAGCTGAATACGTCGAGTATTCGTTTTCAGGAAATGNAACATTTTCGGGGTANACAACTCCCGTAAGGTATCTGCCGCTGCTATCTCTGTAATCCTGAATCCTCGTAAAGAGTTCGATAGCTTTCGTTTGTTCGCCAACTGCAAGATAGGCCATAGCGCACTCACAAGTTTCAGCTGTAGTTACCCATGGTCTATCTGATACACATCGGATTCCCTTATGAGCGATTTCAAACTCTTCTNTTTTCGCATTAAGCCGATCGAGTCCANTTGTGCCTTGCAAGACACCTGTTAGAACGGGGTAATACCAATCCATAGCCCATCGCTCTTTTGGGGCGAACGCTTCAGGATTATGTCTAAGTACTTNAACTAAGCGCTTCCCCTTTTCTTTCCATTGTGGGCGATCTTCTCCAAGGTGTGTCGCTATTGCTAGTGCAGCGCGTAATGAGTGAGAGATACTTGATGATCCTGTAACGAGTGCGTATGACCATGGAGTCCCATCAGAGTGGCAAGCCCAAATGATTTCACCTCTCGAAGTCTGTTGGCCAAGCACATAGTCGATTGCAGGTTCAACGATACCCCACATAGTTTCTAGAAATCCCGTGTCTTTTGATATGAGGAAATGGTGGAGAACCCCAGGTGCAATATATGCAACGCAGTTCGTATCGATCTTGTCTTGTTCAATTTCATTTTCAAGGTAATAGTTATGCCAAGATCCATTCTCCAGTTGAATATCTGCCAACCACTGATAGGCCGATTCGGCTTCATCGTGCAGTCCTGCTACATCTAAGGCCATTGCTGCTTCAATATGATTCCATGGGTCGGCATGTCCATTTGGAAACCAAGGAATCATTCCAGATGGGAGCTGTAACTCTGCAATAGATTCGCCTGTTTCACGTATTTCTGCAGAATTGATAATTTCAACTGGGTCGAAGGGGGGCAAGTTATTTTCCTATGTTAAGCAATGGCAGTCTTTTGAGCATAGATGATTGCGCTCTTACCTAACACGGGTTGCAATATTTTTTCCACTAATCGAGTAGACGTTGGCTGCTTTACGATATCCCATGTCAGGAAACGTAGATATGCTTTTACAAGCCAGTTTTGATCATTTTTAGTCCCTACGGCACATTTAAGCCACCAGTACGGTGAATGTAACGCATGAGCTCTATGAAAATCTATTGTGACCAAACCGGCTGCAGCAATCTTCGCTTCTAATTCACGTTTTTTATAGATTCTTACATGGCCTCCGACTTCTATGGGTGCATGATATTCATCAGAAAGCCACCAACAAATTTTCTCAGGGAAATAAGAGGGGACTGTAATCGCAAGTATTCCCTGTGGTTTAAGTACCCGAAATAGCTCATCTAACGCATCTTCATCGTTATAGATATGTTCTAGGACTTCGCTCGCAATTATTCGATCGAACGTCTCATCTTGAAAAGGTAAGCGAGTAGCATCTCCAGCAGATGTAAAAGCACCAGAAGTTATCTTAATTTCTCCAACTTCAGCCATAGCAGCATAGGTTGCTCGGACTTCGTGAAGTTCATTTAAGGCCATATCGCAGGCTACGACTTCTGCCCCTCGTCGAAGTACTTCAAATGCATGCCGTCCAAAGCCACAACCGAGATCAAGAACCATGTGTTCTTCTTCAAGCTTCAGGCGGTCAAAATTGATGGTTAACACGTCTGAATCCTATAAAGCTTTATCCATTGCTAGAAGCTCATGGCAATGCTTAGCTGTAGTAATAGCAGATTCTCGCCAGCTCCATTTTTCTATTACTCTCTGACGGCCCGCTTCGCCTACCCTTCGACAAACTTCCGGATGTTCAAACGCGTACTCTATTTGTTTTGCTAACGCACTACTATCCCCAGGTGGAACAGCTAGCGAGGTTTCTAAATGCGGCCCAGCGACTTCAGGAAGGGCACCTCCTGTTGTAGCTATCAATGGCGCACCGCACGATAACGCTTCAATGGCTGGAATAGAGAAACCCTCATATAAAGATGGGACGACAGCTACTGATGCTGATGCAAGAAGATCAACGAGCTCCCTGTAACTTATTCCCTGATTGAAGTTTACGATATCGCTAAGTCCTAATTGAGCGAGCGTCTCAGCGGTGGTACTTCCTTCCCGTTGTTTACCTACAAGCTCTAGGTGCACATGAGGATACTTTTTCCTAACTTCAGCTAAAGCTTCAAGAAGGTATCTTTGACCTTTTAATGGAACATCAGCGCTAGCGGTTGAGACAATTCTTCCGGGGATCCTTTCGATATGATCTTGAGGAGCAAAGAAATCAGTATCGATCCCTATAGGAACAACATGAATACGATCGATATTAACTTTATGATCCTTGCTGATATCTTCGCGGGAAGATTCTGAAACTGTTACGATTCGCTTGATCCGCTTGCATACTCGTGTTTGCATTCTTGTGAAGGCATACCATCGCCGTTTCCCAAATCGTTCAACGACAGTTCTTGCATTGTCTAACTCCAGTTTCCGATCGACCGTAATCGGGTGGTGAATCACTCCAAGAATAGGAAGATTAAGCTTTCTTTGGATTAGAAGATTTCCATACGCCAACGAACCATTATCGATTACTAGGTCAAATTCTCCTTCTCGGTCTTTTAACGCCCTAAACGCGCGAAGAGAGAAAGAAAGAGGTTCTGAAAAGTTTCCTGTGAGATATGAACATAGCTCTACGAAATCTGGCATATCTTTTATTTCCCAGATACCTGGCATTCTTCCCGGAAAGTAGTCATTGTATATTTCTAAGCTTGGGAACTCATGAAGTGGGACTTTGGGATCTAGGTCGGGATATGGTGGCCCTCCGAACACTTCAACTGTATGTCCCAGCTCAGCAAGTGCTTTGCTCATTTCTCTTACGTACACGCCTTGCCCACCAACATGAGGTTTTCCGCGATAAGCAAGCATGGCGATCCTAAGATGGCCTGCTTCCTCATTTGGGTTACTTTTTTCAGCTGTATCTTCTTCCATTGAAACCTTAAGGGTATGGACATTGGGGTAAAAATACGTTTCTCGTGCACTAAATATTCAAGAAAGGTCAATAATCATTATGGTGGTAGTGTCTTAAATTTCACCCTGCTGAAAAGGAGATTTCATGAGGGCCCTTGTCCAACGTGTTTCTAAAGCCAGTGTTACCGTGGAAGAGAATACGGTTGGCTCGATTCACAAAGGTCTGTGTGTCTTTATTGGTGTGACTCACTCTGATACAACAAAGACGGCTGAGCGTTTAGCGAATAAACTTCTGCACCTTAGAATTTTTGAAGATAATAGCGGAAAAATGAATCTCTCGACGATTGATCTGAACTCAGAAATTTTGATCATTTCACAATTTACTCTGTATGGGGATACTCAAAAGGGTCGTCGCCCCAGCTGGATAGCCTCTGCCCCAGGAGATGTAGCTGAACCCTTGATCGAATACCTTGTTGATTGTCTCCGTAGCGAAGGCATTCAAGTCGAAACTGGATCTTTTGGTGCGTTTATGAATGTAGAGCTTATAAATTCTGGTCCTACCACGCTAATAATTGACGTTGACTAGCTCTTTCTTCTTGCTAGGAAGTTTGCACCGAGAAGGGCAGCTCCTGAGAATAAAATCATTGGAAGAGGGCCTGCCCTTGTTGCCAAAGTATTTCCATCTCTTCGATCAACGGTTGCATATGTTGTACACTACGCGAGGACTTAATGGTTGAAGTTGAAAAACTGGCTAAAGCCCAGAGATTTGATTATTTGATAATTGAAAGTACAGGAATTTCAGAACCTATTCCAGTAGCACAAACTTTTAGTTTTGAAAGTGAAGATGGTACAATTGACTTAAGTAAATTTAGTTATGTCGATACAATGGTAACTGTTGTAGATTCCTTTAATTTTATGAAAGATTTTTCGAGTCCAGAATATCTTACCGACAGAAATTTAACAAACATTGATGGTGATAGCAGAACAATTGTAAATCTTCTTACAGACCAGATTGAATTTGCTAACGTAATTCTTTTAAACAAAATT
>PBPU01000075.1 GCA_002724825.1 Acidimicrobiaceae bacterium | reverse complement strand
CCTTTAAGTTTTGTTAATACTAGGCCACTTCACCTTGGAAGAAAATAATGTTATAGGGTTAGTTCGACGAAGGAGGTGGCTGTTATGACCAAATTATCCGACACGGAACCTGTATTAATTGAGGAAGTGTATGAAAAGTGGCATCAGGTCTTGCGGGGCGAATTAGAGATTGATGAAATTCTTCATGAAGATTGTATTTTCTGGTCTCCGGTTCTCTTCCATCCACAACATGGTCGTGACTTGACCAAAATGTACCTCTCGGCCGCATCGCTTGTTTTTCCAGGCGACGATAGTCAAAAAACTAGCGAAAATGAGAAGAAAAATAGCTCAACATCGTCTTTCCGGTATACGAAACGAGTTCTAGATGGGAAACATGCTGTTCTGGAATTTGAGACCTCTATCGATGGGTTACATGTAAATGGGGTAGACATCATTACGTGCGACGATGATGGGCTTATTGTGGAATTTAAGGTGATGATTAGACCTCGGCAGGCTTTGGAGAAAGTACGGGAGCAGATGATGCACATGATTGAATCTCTCGACCAATCGTCTTGAGCATTAGGTTCTAAGTATCAGAAGTTCACGCCTTTGGTGTATCCGCCATCTACGACAATATTTGCGCCATTGATCCAGCTTGACCGAGAGGAAGCCAAAAATGCGACAACATCCGCTACTTCATCTCCCGTACCCATGCGTTTTTGTGGATGCATCGCTACGTCTCGTTCGTAAATATCGGGCATTCGGGATCGAATATCATCCCATCGGTGACCTTCAACAAAGATGGGGCCGGGTGAAATGGAATTTGCTCTAATCCCATCGACTCCCCATGTCTGGGCAAGGTGAGAGATCATACGTATCGCAGCAGCTTTCGTCGCTCCGTAGCTAGGGGTGATCGGAACATCGTGGTGTTCTATCGCAGTGATCGTCGCGATCTGGACAATCGATGCTGCACTTGATTCAAGAAGAAAGGGTTTAGCAGTTTCGTAGAATAGTGCGTTTCCTAAAATATCGATATTTATACTTTTCATCCAGGGTTCGAAGCCCTCCCCGTATTTCAAATTCTGGCCGCTGGCACTTGCGTTACCGATACAGATGTCAATCCCGTCGAGTTGGGACCCTGATTCTTCTGTCCATCGTTTAACTGCAGCAGGATCGGAGAAGTCGCAAATACTTCCAATTGCATGCCCTAGAGTGTTGTATTCTTCGAGCGCTGCAGCTAAATCTTCTTCGCTTCTGCAACATATTGCTACCATCGCTCCCTCTTCGAGTAGACGCTTGGCGATAAAGTAACCGAGCCCTTTGTGTCCTGCCGAAATCAGAGCTTTCTTTCCCGCCAATTGGAGATCCATCTCTTCACTATTACATAAAAAATGAAAACTGGCATACGATGGGCAGATGTCCGGCTTGCCTGAACTTACTGAAACAAATTTCGTTGGAAAAGTATCGATTGTTACTGGAGGAGGTTCCGGCATAGGAGCAGCTGTAGCGGATCGTTTGAGTAAATTAGGTTCAAAGGTTGTCATTGTAGATACCGATGAGAAAGCTGGGCAAAGTGTCGCTGATGCTGTGGATTGTGATTTCACCAACTTCGACGTAGCTGACCTTGCGGGGTGGGAAAAATTGGTGGCGGAGACCGTAGAACAGTATGGCACACTTGATTTCCTCTGCTTGAACGCCGGAATTGGGAGCCGACCGAGGGGTTCTAGCGTCAAAGATGATCCTATTCCATGGATTCTTCCTAACTATAAAAATGTTCTTGCAGTAAATATTGATGGTGTCGTCTATGGGGCGATGGCGGCTTTACCTCTTATGGAAAAACAGGGATCAGGAAGTATCTTGGTGACCGCATCAGTAGCTGGTATCAGGACACAACCTCCCGATCCAATATATGCCCTGTCGAAATCAGCAGTAATCAGTTTTGTTAGAAGTGTTGCCCCTGCACTAGCTGAACGCGGAGTGCGAATTAATGCCCTATGCCCTGGGAGCGTCGATACCCCTATACAGCCCGATGACCGACGACTAGAGGGCAGACCNATGAGCCCCCCAGAAGAAATGGCCGACGCGATTGGGAGAATCCTTATTTCTGGTGACAATGGCGGAATATGGATTGCGTCAAGTTCAGATTATCCGGTCTGGCGCTATGAGTTCGCGTCCGCAATAGACGGGCCTCCTAGTTAACTGGCATACTCAAGCTATGGCACCACAGATCCGGATAGAGAAAAATTTCCATAGCAGCCTCGAAGATGTTTTACGGGATGTGATTAAAACAGGGTTCTGGCCTTCTACGTATGTTTCCGACCCTACGCCCCCACCTGGGTATCATTGGCACAATATTGAAGTGCATGGGTATTGCATGGAAGGTAATACATGGATCGGATGCGGAGAAACAGGAGAGAAACTTACAATAGAGCCCGGGGATAAGCTTATTATTCCTCCTGGCGCCCTTCATATTGAAGGTGAGTCGGACGGTCCGGTGACCTATGTGGTGACTATTCCTGATACTCGATCACACGCAGAAGCTTTTCAACTTCTCCCACCTGATCATCCTGGTCGACCGTTGGACTAGTTTCGGATAGTTGACTTTTCTGATTCTTCGTCATCGGGGTTGAAGTAGGAATTAATAGCCAACGTAATAATAACTATTGCCATACCAACTCCTTGGAAAACTGAAACTGATTGGGACAATATCCAATAAGCAAGAAGCGTGGAAACGACAGGGACGATGAGTTGAAAAACAGCGATCAGATTCAACGGGGCTTTCCCGTGCGAATAATTTAAAAGTAAATGGCCACCCATTGGGATAAGCGCAACCATAAAAATTCTTCCCAAGTCAGCGTTAGATTGAGCGATAATGCTCGCATCGGTTGCTATTACCATGGGGATGAGAACAATCCCTCCCCATGCAAAAACTCCGGCCTGAAATTCAAGGAGCGGGACGGTAAGAAGTGTTTTTTTTGCGAAAACAAAATACCCTGCTGAAATAAGCACAGCCACCACTGCGAGAAAATCTCCCTTGAGGTCCCCTGTCCCGCCGCTACTTCCTGAAGCTACTATCAGCATTGCTCCGCAGACGGCAATTATGGACACGATGATGTACCGAAAGGTGATTCGTTCTCGGAAAATAAAATAAGAGGCAATAGTGAGAGGGATAGGAAGAAGAATCGTTATAAGTGTCGCATTGAGAATACTGGTTATTTTGGCTGCCCAGAAAAAGAGCCCCATGCTGCTTCCAAAGCAAATACCTGCGGGAGCTGAAGATAAGAAACGTTCAAATGAGAGATCTTTTCGCATCAAAACAATCACAGCGATTAGTGCAAACGCAATCCAGCATCTCCAAAAACCCATTGCAAGCCCATGAACATTTGAATCAGCTACGATGACAGGCGATATCGCTGTCAGCATGTAGCCAAACGCGCACCCAATTAGGCCATTCCGATACACGGTTGTATCAGCGTTCTTTGTCGGCTGCTCTATGTTGGACAAGAACCCTCGTTTCGATTTAATTTTTAGGTGAAAGCTTCTGACAAATAGAAGAAGTGCCCTCTACGTTTTTTTATTCTTTGTAATCAATCATTAGAAGGGGGTGAGAATTCAAGTCCTTCGAACGTTCCATTACTCGCCCACTGGCGAAGGTATTCAAAGAATGCGACTGGACCATCTGGATATCGTGCCGTGCTGAAAAGGTCACGATCAGAAGCAGCTGACCCTTCATTGTTGTAGTAGCCAGGTGTGCAGTTTGCGAGAAATCCTCGGTCCTGTACCTCAAGCCGATCAAGCCATGCTTGTTCTGCGTCGGCTGTAGGTTCAAGAGTTTCTGATCCACTTTCAAGACATTGTCCGATCATTGCTGCGATTGCAGATGCGGATTCAGTGAAATTATGGGTGACGTTCGCTACGAGACTGCCGCCTTGAGCGAGGCCAAGGATAAAGAGGTTCGGGAATCCATGGACGTTAATTCCATGGAGGCTTCTCATACCATCGTCCCAATGCTGCTCGAGTGTTTTCCCATTTTTTCCGCGTGTATCGTAGTGGGCGTTATGGACGATATGGACTTCAAATCCGGATGCGAGGATAATGCAGTCTAATTCGAAGTGTTTACCGTTCGCCCAGACACCTGATTCGTCGATCTGAGTGACGCCTTGTCCGTCAGTGTCGATCAGATGAGTATTGGGATTGTTAAACGACTGAAGGTATTCATCATGAAAGCACGGTCTTTTACAAAGCTGCCTGTACCAGGGTTTGAGAGCTTCAGCTGTCGTTTGGTCATTAATCACGGAGTCAACGCGGGCTCGTATTTCATTCATTTTTTCGTCATCTGACTCTGCAAATGCATCTAGCCATACATCTTCTATTCCAGCTCCTGGATTGGCTTGGATCCTTTCAACGATGCGGTCTCTGATTCGGATCGCTATGTCGGTCCATCCATCTTTTACTAGATCAGAGTCTGCGAAACCGCCCGCTTGGAGTGTGGCGAAATTGACCAGCCATTCTCGTTGCCATCCTGTTTCAAGATCAGAGAAATCTTCGTCGGTTAATGACCTGTTGTTACGTATATCTATCGAGGAAGGAGTTCGTTGGAAGACATAGAGGTCGCCTGCGCTTGCGGCGAGGTGGGGAATGCATTGGACCGCGGTAGCACCGGTTCCGATAATTCCAACTCTTTTGTCGGCGAGCCCTTCGAGAGGTTTCCCTGTTCGATCTCCACCCGTGTAGTCGTAGTCCCATCGAGCAGTATGGAACATGTGCCCTTTGAAGTCTTCAATTCCTTCAATGCCCGGAAGCTTCGGATGGTGCATGGGTCCAGTTCCCATGGCAACGAACTGTGCGTTTATTTCGTCGCCCTGATTGGTTTTGATGATCCACCGGTTGAGGTCTTCGTTCCAACTGAGATCTTCTACCTTTGTTGAGAAAAGAGCATTGTCATATAGGCCAAAGGTCGTTGCGATGCGCTGAGCGTGGGCGTGGATTTCGTATCCTTGTACATATTTTTCTGATGGGAAATAGTTTGTTTCTTCAAGAAGAGG
>PBPU01000074.1 GCA_002724825.1 Acidimicrobiaceae bacterium | reverse complement strand
CCCTGATCGCCCTTGACGATGTGGAGGACTTTGGGATGGTCGCGGCAACAGCGGCGTTTGGTATGGCGACCGTCAGCGGGCAGGGATGCGCCCTTTCGACAAGGATCCTTCTTCCCGAGTCACGCTACGAGGAAGGCATCGAAGCCATTGCGTCGATGATGGCTGCCGTTCCCCCCGGCGATCCGACTGATGCGGCGACGATGATGGGCCCTCTCATTAATGCCCGCCAACGAGACCGGGTCGAATCCTACGTCCAGTCGGCGGTCGATGATGGTGCACGGATCGTTTGCGGCGGTGCACGCCCTGATCATCTCGAGAAGGGGTTTTATTATGAACCCACGCTGATTGGCGGTGTTGATAATGCGATGCGGGTCGCGCAGGAAGAAATTTTCGGCCCCGTCCTTGTCGCTATCCCCTATGCGGATGATGATGAAGCCATTGCGATCGCGAATGATTCTATTTATGGCCTTTCCGGCGCGGTTTTCGGCGATGAAGAACGAGCTCTACGGGTCGCGAAAGGGATACGGACAGGCACGATGTCTATTAATGGGGGTGTCTGGTACGGGGCCGATGTCCCATTTGGCGGCTATAAACAGTCAGGTATCGGACGTGAGATGGGATTAGCTGGTTTCGAGGAACACCTCGAAACGAAGGCCTTCTCAAAGCCTGTTTGACGCTTCTGTGCTTTTCGGGAAGCAAGAATTTCATTAACCATCGACAGCGTGCAAGACTATGAGAACCATCTGAGCAGAAAGTAGTTTCCTATGCTGACTTTATTTGATGATTATCCAATCCATCAGACACCTGACCCGATTAATACTCCGGCTTCCTCAGATCGGGATGTCTATGAGCGGTATTGGTTTAATGGGTATGCGAAGACCGGTGATATGTTTTTCGGCGTCGGTACCGCCCTCTACCCCCACCTGGGTATACGGGATTGTGGAATAAGTATTGTCGTCGACGGCGTCCAGCACGCGTTCCATGCGTCGGCGCGCGCTGGCGACGAACCCACAGATATGACAATCGGGCCGTTCAAACTCACGATCCGTGAACCCATGCGTTCTTGTTCCATCACCGTGTCTGATAATGAAACGGGGTGGGCTGGAGAGTTAGTCTTTGAAGGTCGCACAGCGAATATCGAAGAGCCACGGCACACGTTCGGTCGAGGAATTCGCAAAGTAATGGACACCACTCGTTTCACCCAGTTGGGCCGGTGGAGCGGATGGTTAGAATTCCACGGAAACCGCTACGAATTCGACCGCGAAACAACATTGGGAACCAAGGACCGTTCCTGGGGTATCCGACCTCTAGCTGGCGGGGACCGCCGCGGGGCGCCTGCTCTTCCTCGGGCCAATGGACTGTTTTTTCTTTGGGCTCCACTGCATTTCGATGATTTCTGCGCCCATTACCAGCTCTTCGAGGACACGAAAGGGAGGACCCTCTTTAGTGTCGGCGCACTTCTCCCCGTCTATAACGATATTGATGCTCTTCCCGGTGTAGAGGATCCGACAGTCACACACTGTCGGAACCTTGAGCACCAGCTGACGTTTGCTTCAGATAGCCGCATGATCGAATCCGTACAACTCGCCATGACTACAATTGCCGATGATCGGCGCGTCGAAATAGATTTCGAGAAGATTTTCACGTTCAGGATGAAAGGGATCGGCTATAGCCACCCGGAGTGGGGCCACGGCATGTGGAAAGACGACGTCGCTGTTGCCAGTGAACAGTGGAACCTGTCTGACGTGGATGACACTGCTTTTGAAAACCAGCATGTGCAGCATTTCATGAAAGTCACGATTGATGGAAATGATGGCATAGGTGCGCTGGAACAGAACCTGCTGGGGCCATATGAACCCTATGGCTTAGAAGGTGCCCTTAGCCCTCCTTCTCAAGATAACTAGCCGAATGTATTAAATCTTTACTGTCGGTGAGGAGATGAAACAAGGAACAGCCTGAAGGAGATCTCCTCACCGACGAGTAAAGAAAAATTTGGGATGAGAGGGAGCCACCCAAATTTTGGTGATTAGTTACCGGATCGTCATAAAGAAGCTCCTATGTAGGGGAAGGAACGTTCCGTCGTTGTGAAGTCCCATTGAGAAAAAGCTGCTGGTTCGATCGTGTTCTTTTCGTTCGCCACCATGAAGGCAGTGAATGCTGTCATGGAGNGAGGGTCCTGNGTTCTGTAGTTCCCATACTTTGATATTGCTGAGACAAACTGTTTCATCTGGGAGTTGCGGTCGAGGTGTTACGCGAACGACGTTTTTGGGTGCTTGGGCTCTATCGCTTGCTTCTTCACCGTGACTATTAATCATTGTTGTTTTGAAACTGGGTGTGTAAAGGNTGGCGGAGCGCTTAATGGTGGGATGATCAATGCGAACAGCTTGAGCTGATTTTTCTATTACTCTTGTGCTACTCCAGTCAGAGTAATGGGGAGAAGCAGATGCTACTCCAATCGTGCCTGTGAAAAGAGCAATGCCTACTATCAGGGTTGTAACGATTTTTGTCTTGATTTTCATGTCTTCCTCTTTTCACCAGAAGAGAAGGGTTTCTCTCTGTTCCAAAAGGGAGACGACAATAGGCGTGTTTTCTTACACCCCAAAAAGCAAAAAATGCCGCTCTGGAAACGGAATGGCCTAAACCAAAAAACCGCCTAAAAGGAGCAACGCCTCTTCCTCCGGGGGGACAGAGGAAGAGGCGTAACGCTTCTTTGCACTTGCGGGGGTGCAGTCACCATTGTTGCCGAAAAAGCAGCAAATGTACCAACAATGTGACACCATTCACACCCAGCGATTAGAGNTGTAAAAGGCGGGCTGCNTTGGAGTGGAGGAAGGGCTCCCACACATGGTCNCGAAAAGGTACGGATCGTAACTCTGCGAATATGCGGTCAAGTTCAAGGGCAAAAGGGAAATACCCCCCATAGAGTATTTTTTCAGCTCCTCTGGTGTTGGCGTAGTTGATGATNGCCGTCGGGTAATACTTCGGAGAGAACGCGGACGTTGAGTAGAACAGGTTCGGCCATTTGAGCATGAGCTTTATTGCAAGATCTTCATCTGGTTCACCGCCGTGACGCATCACAACCTTGAGGCCGGGAAAGTCATAACAGACGCTATCAAAGAGGCCGACGTGCTGGCTATGCCCCGGAACGCGAGGGCCTGGAACTCCAGCGTTAATAAAAATCGGTAGGTCTAGGTCAACGCAGGCAGCATAGATGGGATACATTTTTGCGTCGTTAATGGGAACCTGTGGGACAGTTCCTGCGGGAAAAACAGAAACTGCTCTCGTCCCGTGTTCCTCGTGTTCCGAGTGGATTGTCTTGACTGCTTCCATCACGTCATTGGCGTTGACATGAGAACAGAGAAGAAACCGGTCAGGATAGTTTTTTGCTGCATTGAGCGCATGATTCCCCATCAGAGTTACGAGGCCCATACCAACACCATTAGCATCCATAGCTTCAAGTGTTCTCTCCACAGCATCCTGGTGTCCTTCTTGTGCTGGCACGTCTGTAAACATGTAGTCGGCGACATGCTGTTCTCCCTTATCTTCTTCGCGGACCGATGGGGGGACATAATGAGCACTGTCAGCGTCTTTGAAGCCGATCATGGTATCGATAACGGAAATANCACCTAAATGAACCATTCCTGAAGGATACTTCTCTATCCGATAGGGGAAAATCACAACAGGCGTGTTTTGTGCAGTTCGGCCTTTTCTCACGTACTCTTGCACTATGACGACAAAGATCGACCGCCCATTGGGTTGTCTTCCCCCTGTTCCAATTGAATGCGTAGTTGAAGACCCTGAAGGTATCCGCGAAGTAGCTCGCGCTAACGGGCCCTACTTCATGCCCGCTAGATACTTGATTAGTGGGGAAACCGCCGCTGATGCGAGAAACCGCACTCCACGGGTGGTCAAGGATGCTCCCTCTTACTTGATTGGACCCACCTGGAGAGGTGACTGGGCTTTCGATGGCAAAGTCCTTGTCGAAGATTCGGCNNCNTTATTGCATCATGNGGGATTTATAGACGCNGCGAAGGAACTGTTTCACTGCGACGTTGTGGTGCCAGAGCAGGTCTATGTGAATCTTTCTACTCCCATGAACGGCCATCCGTTTTCCCATGTTGATATTCCGGAGTTTGTTGGGGTGAATCGGAGGAACGCCCCTGGNTGGTTTCTNCAAGCAATGGGTTCCTCTCGACTGTTCGANGATGCCCGTATTTCTATAGCGACAGCTGTCGCTTGGTTTCACCATGGCGAACGAGGGTTTTTCCGCTATTGGCCTCATGGTCGTGACGCTGAAAGTATACGCCATGAGAATATGTGGAATACTGCGGTTGTTGGAGACAATGACTTTATGCATCATCTCGTAGAGCGGGTCGGACCGCGCGACATGGGGCCTCCGGAAGGCATGTCGATCAATACGGAACTCAGCCACGATGGTGAGCGATGGACCATTGTCGAAGCTGGTGAGACATTGATGTCGTACGATGATGAGTACGTTCGTCTCTCCGTATCGTGGAAGGCAAAAGTGTACGCCGATCAGCAAAGCCTTGAGGATGCTCAAAATGAGGTTAGGGCGATAAGTATCGATGAAGCTCTGAAGCGTTTTAACGACGAATTAGATGAGTCATTCGTCGATCTTGATGATGAACGTCTACAGGCGGCCCTGACTCAACGGTGGAGCGGATACGTCGCCTAAGCGACATATACCTACTCTTCGGTTGGTAAAGCCCCGACGCCCGAGAGCGTATTGGAGGTACTTGTTTTCCCTGTTGGTGTAAAGGTGATGGGCATCGTGATTGGTGAGCGGACAAAGTTTCCGATTTCCTGTGGAGGTTCACCGCTTGTGAATTCGATGTCCTCCATAGCGTCAAGAAGCTGATTGGTACCGCGCTCAACCTCATACATCGCAAGAATTGACCCGACACAGAAATGTCGGCCAAGAGCGAATGTCATATGGTTTGCGCCACCGCCGAAAGCCTTCTCAACATTGAGATCTGTCCGGAAAATATTGAAATCATCCGGATCTTTAAAGACTCTCGGGTCGCGATTCGCAGCGGCACACATTGCAGTAACAGTTGACCCCGCAGGTATTTTTACTCCTTGAAATTCAACGTCTTCATCTGGTTCACGCATAACCATGAGCACGGGTGGCGTATGTCGGAGTGTTTCCGCAAACGCTGCTCGGATAAGGCTACGGTCTTCTCGAACTGCCTCCATTTGTTCTGGATGCTGAATGAGTTGGAGAAACATATTGGCCATTGACTTGTCAGTTGTTTCTGCTGCTGCCACGAGAACGAAGCTGACGAAACACTTGAT
>PBPU01000073.1 GCA_002724825.1 Acidimicrobiaceae bacterium | reverse complement strand
CCAAATTTTACAAATTACTGATGCGATCGAGCTCCCATATTTACATAAGGACCTTTACGATGAACATGATTTGCCATCCCCAAAGGGTGTACTGCTTTATGGGCCTCCTGGCTGCGGGAAGACATTGATAGCCAAAGCAGTAGCAAATTCTTTGGCAACTAAAATACGAAGTAACTCAGATAGCCTAAAAGCAAAAAGCTACTTCTTTAACATCAAAGGCCCCGAACTGCTTAATAAATATGTTGGGGAAACCGAACGCCACATCCGACTGATATTCGAGAATGCAAGGCAAAAATCAGAAGAGGGTTGGCCCGTAATTATCTTCTTTGATGAAATGGAGTCACTATTCAGAATTCGAGGAAGTGGAATTAGCTCTGATATGGAATCTACGGTAGTTCCGCAGCTACTAGCTGAAATTGATGGGGTAGAAGCATTAAGAAACGTAGTAATAATTGGTGCTTCCAATCGGGAAGATCTTATAGACCCAGCGATTCTTAGACCCGGGCGACTTGATCTTAAAATTCGAATAGACCGACCCGACCAAGACTCTGCTATTGCAATATTTGGCCAATACGTCAATGAACGGATTCCTATAGCTGCTTCAGCTATAGATGAACTAGGTGGTGGTGATTCAGATAAAGCCATGAGAGTATTAGTCGAAAAGTCGGTAGAGGAAATGTATGCAACTGAAGAACGAAATGAATTCCTCGAAGTTACCTATCAAAATGGCGATAGGGAGGTCATGTACTTTAAAGATTTTGCATCAGGGGCGATGATCGAAAATATTGTTCGACGAGCGAAAAAACATGCGATAAAGCGTTTCTTATCTAGTGGTGACAAAGGCTTGAACCTCGAAGACTTCCTTTCCTCTATCCGTGAAGAGTTCCACGAACATGAAGATTTGCCAAATACAACAAACCCTGATGATTGGGCAAAGATCTCGGGTAAAAAAGGAGAGCGAATTACATTTATTCGTACTTTGTTCAACGACAGTGAACAAGAACAGTCGAAAAAATCGATCTCCGGACAGTACCTGTAAGAGTCACGAATGGCTGTTGACAAAATCTGTGGTATAGAAACTGAGTATTCTATTATCCATAAAGGAGCTGAAGATCAAAATCCTATTTGGGCTTCTTCGATGTTGATAACCTCCTATGTTCAAGACACCGAACAGGGTTTGGAGAATGGGATTGCCGACTCAGTGGTTTGGGACTTTCAAGATGAGAGTCCCGCTAATGATGCTCGAGGTTTTGCCCCAATTGGGTCTTTGCCTCCTATTGTCGAAACCCATTTGGTTAATGCTGTACTTACTAACGGAGCTAGATTCTACGTTGATCACGCGCATCCAGAAATGTCAACACCTGAGTGTGAGAATGCTAAGGAGGTCGCAAGATATGACAAATCAGGGGAAGTAATACTTCAAGAAGCAATGAAATCAGCTAAATTGCTTCTGCCAGAAAATGAAGAGCTAATCGTATATAAAGATAATTCAGACGGGAAAGGAAATTCATACGGTTGTCACGAGAACTACCTTATGGATCGGTCTACACCTTTTGGAGATGTTATAAAGCATGGGATAGCTCACTTTATAACTCGACAGATCTACACGGGCTCAGGAAAGATTGGTTCTGAAGTTGTCGGCAGTGACCCAGATGCTATCGCTTATCAAATAACTCAAAGAGCAGACTTTTTTGAAGAAGAAGTGGGACTGGAAACAACTTTAAAAAGGCCAATCATCAACACACGAGATGAACCACATTCCGATTCTGAACGTTACCGTCGCCTCCATGTGATATGTGGTGATGCAAACATGAGTGAATACGCAACATTTCTCAAGGTCGGGACTACATGCTTCGTCTTGGCGATGATAGAGGATAAGTTCATTGACGAAGAATTTCTTTTTGCTCATTCTGTTCAAGCAATGAAAGAAATTTCGTATGACTTAACTCTTTCTCGACCTATTCAAAGAACAAATGGGAAATCCATCACTGCGCTAGAAGTTCAAACATACCTGTGCCAAAGGGCTAAGGATTATGCAGAAAAAGGTGGGCTGCAATACGTTGGCGGTGATGTAGGGAATCGCATACTAGAGATGTGGCAAGAAGTCCTCATAGGTTTGGAATCAGACGTAGAGTCTTTGCACACTAAAATAGATTGGATAGCAAAAAAACGTCTTATCGACAGTTTTATAGATCGACATGACTTATCGTATTTTGATGCCCGTACAAGATACTTGGCAGTTCAGTACCATGATCTTCGGGAAGAATTTAGTATCTTCAATAAATTGGGAATCGAATCCATTAACGATGTGAGTTCAATAGAGGATGGAGTTCTTAATCCACCAAGTGGCACCCGTGCTTACTTCCGCGGGAAGTGCCTACAGAAGTGGCCAGACGAGATTATTTCGGCTAATTGGGACTCAATCGTATTCAAGCTTGATGAAACAACTGTGAGAAGGATACCTGTACTAGACCCTATTAAAGGAACAAAGGATGATGTCGAAAACCTTATTACTGCATCCGAAACCCCTCATGAATTAATTCACTCGCTGGGAATTTAGAACTATTATGGTAATGCGTCTTAAGTCAGGAGCTAGTAGTGGAAAATCAAAAGTACTTCGACTCAGAGGATGAGTCCGATTCAGCAAAATCACTAGAAGACGATGCTGGAATAGAAAAAGAGAACTCAATTGATCCAAGTGAACTCTCAAATGATTTAGATGACTTACTTGATGAGATAGATCAAGTTTTAGAATCTAACGCTGAAGAATTCGTTAAATCATACGTTCAAAAGGGTGGGCAGTAGCAGGAGTATCCATACATCCGATACGATCAGTAGGGTGACACTGCCTAGATTTACTCCCGAACAAGACCCAGGGCCTAACTTCCTCGCTCTCATTGAAGACGCTGGAATTGAAAAAACTCTGCAAAGTAGTCTCATAGACGACCTTCCTCATGGAACAACATGTATTGCAATCAAATATGATTCTGGGGTAATTCTTGCTGGTGACCGAAGAGCAACTAGCGGCCACCATATAAGCCACAGGACTATGGAGAAAGTGTTTCCAGCTGATAATCATTCTGGTATAGCAATTGCTGGAGCCGCAGGTCCAGCTCTAGAAATGGTGCGACTTTTCCAATTGCAACTTGAGCATTATGAGAAGGTGGAAGGGAAGTCACTCAGTCTGGACGGGAAAGCTAATCAACTCAGCCAAATGATACGCCAGAACCTTCCCCAAGCTTTACAAGGATTAGCTGTTATTCCATTATTTGCTGGATTTGACCTTCGTCTGTCTAGAGGTCGGTTATTTCAGTTTGATGTCACCGGAGGTCGCTACGAAGAAGCAAATTTTGCTGCAACGGGCTCAGGAAGTGTTCATGCAACGACAGTTATCAAAATGGGATTTACGGAAGAGTTGGATGAATCTGGAGCAATTAACCTAGCTGCGAATGCCATCTTTGAGGCAGCAGATGAAGATTCAGCCACAGGCGGTCCGGATTTAATCCGAGATGTCTATCCGATTATTGCCAAAATAACCTCTACCGGTTATGAGGCGGTTCCAAATCAAGATATTTCTAGTGTATTTGGTTCAATCATTGATAATAGGCGGTCGAGAATATCGGGTGGTGATTGACGTGAATATGCCTTTCTATGTCGCTCCTGAACAACTAATGGAAGACCGAGCTGACTATGCGAGAAAAGGAATTGCTCGCGGTCGATCATTAATTGGGTTTACTTACGAAGAAGGAATATTGATCGTTGCTGAAAATGCATCTAACACGCTTCGAAAGGTAAGCGAGATTTATGATCGAATAGCCTTTGCAGGAGTAGGAAAATACAATGAATTTGATCAACTTAGAATCGCGGGTGTCAGNCATGCTGATTTAAAGGGCTATTCATTCAGTAGAGAAGATGTTGATGCTCGAAGCCTTGCGAACCAATATGCACAGATGCTAGGCCAAATTTTTACTCATGAGATGAAGCCGATGGAAGTAGAAATTCTGGTTGCTGAGATTGGACAGGNCGAANAACCTTCCTCTAGTCAGTTATTCCATATTCTCTACGATGGGACAGTAAAAGATCATTCTGATTATGCTGTTCTGGGTGGAGACGCAGAAGTCATTTANGAGAGATTTTCTGATACCTATATCGAAAACCTAAGTCTCGCCTCAGGAATACAGTCAGCGATAANCGCTCTNGCTGGACCAGATCGAGTGCTTGAACCAGACGATTTGGAAGTTGCCGAGTTGTCTCATGCAAATGGCAGGAGATCATTTCGGAGGATAGAAGGCGACGAGCTTTCGGGGCTAATGCCAACCTAAAGAAGTTCGCTAATACTTGGGTCTTTCCTNAGCATAATCTAGTGTTAANCCATGGACCGTCGAATATTCGGAATTGAGAGCGAGTACGGAGTTACCTGCGTTCTCAATGGTCAAAGAAGATTAAGTCCAGATGAAGTAGCGCGCTATATGTTTCGACGCGTTGTCTCATGGGGAAGAAGCAGTAACGTATTTCTTGCTAATGGTTCACGTTTGTATCTTGATGTCGGGTCTCACCCTGAATATGCAACACCCGAATGCGATTCAATTTATGATGTCGTGGCTCATGATAAAGCTGGAGAACGAATCTTGCATCAGCTCTTAGTAGGAGCTGAAGAGCGGTTGTCCGAGGAGGGAATAAACGGCCAATTATACTTATTTAAAAACAACACAGACTCAGCTGGAAATTCGTACGGTTGTCATGAGAATTTCTGCACTATTCGTGATGACAACACGGCAGTATATGATGAAACACTAATACCTTTCTTCGTTACCAGGCAAATATATGCTGGCTCAGGAAAAGTGCTNCAAACAGCCCGAGGTGCTACTTACTGCATCAGTCAAAGAGCAGAACACATTTGGGAAGGCATCTCAAGTGCTACCACCAGAAGTCGACCAATAATTAACACTCGAGATGAGCCGCACGCCGATGCGGAAAAATACCGCCGNNTACATGTTATCGTCGGCGACTCAAATATGAATGAATACGCATCATTCCTGAAAGTAGGAGCTGCTTCTCTTATTTTAAGAATGCTCGAAGAACGTACTGTCTTCATGGGTGACATGACNTTAGAAAATCCGATCCGAGCGATAAGAGAAATTAGCCATGATATAACGTGTACTCGAAAAGTCAGGCTAGCCAGTGGGAGAGAACTTACCGCTCTCGATATTCAATCAGAGTTTTTAGANAAAGCTCTTAAATTNGCTGATAGGCGAGAATTAACTCCCGAGGAAAAACAGTCCCTGAGCATGTGGGAACANTGTGTCACNCGTTTAAAAAATGATCCATTCAGCCTCTCTAGGGAGTGTGATTGGGTTACAAAATTTCATCTAATCGAAAAATATAAGGAAAAGCACGGATTGNAATTAACTGATCCAAGAATTGGACTCATNGACCTTCAATACCATGACGTGAATCGTCAAAGGGGGCTCTTCTATATCCTTCAAGCAAACGGGAAGGTAGAGAGAATGTGTAGCGANGAAGACATAACACACGCTGTGGAGCATCCTCCACAGACGACTAGAGCTAAGTTGCGAGGCGATTTTATTCGAAGAGCAAAAGACNGTAATNGAGATTACACCGTAGATTGGGTGCACCTTAAATTGAANGACCAGGCCCAACGAACGGTGTTATGTAAGGACCCATTCGTATCTTCGGATGAGCGTGTCGAAAANCTCATTGANAGTTTGTGATCTGAGTAACAATTCTNAATTGAAATTAAATGGTAAGAAAATAGATGACTTCAAAGAAACTAGAAAGAACTTTAAACCTTCTGGCCGAGCTNTTAAATTCTGAGATACCAAAGTCGGCTTCGGAGCTAAAAAATCGTGTTGGGATGTACCCTGATGATTTAGCGGCCTTTCGAAGAACATTCGACAGAGATAAGAACGCATTAAGAGATATGGGTATCCCTCTCGAATTAGCGCCTGTCCCAGGCACAAACCCTCCAGTAGAGGGATATTTTATAAACAAAAGCTCCTACTATCTTGAAGATCTCAACCTNACTGAAGAAGAACTCTCAGCNCTAAATTTTGCCATCGCTAGTATCGAGGTACTTGATGGGCTTACTGAAGTGGAAGCAATGCGGAAATTAGGTGGCTTCGAAGANGACCAAGCTCCAAATATANTGAAATTGCAAAACTCTGATGATGATTATGTTGCAAAGATGTTTGACGCCATTTCTAACCGCAAGAGAGTTTTATTTGTTTATGGGGCCAAATCCAGAGATGTTGAACCATGGCGCTTAGAGTTCACCAACGGGAGATGGTACTTAATAGGAAATGATTTACCTGAGGATGGTGCAAAAACGTTTCGAATCGACAAAATAACAGAGNTGAAGGTTGACGATGCGAACGCAAGCTACGAGATTCCTTCTAGCCCACCACGTGTAAATNTAAAACCTTGGAGTTATGGGAAAGGCGAAGCGATCGAAACAACAGTACGAATTGATAGTGATCTTTTGGATTGGGCGAGNACTAGCCTTCAAGCAGATATTCAAATACTGCAGGATGGATCAGGTATTGCCAAAGTAGATGTCCATAACAAGGAAGCGTTTTTTACTCGCCTAACTCTCTTGCTGGACCATGCTGAAATTCTTTCACCAGAAGAAATGCGAACCGGTTACCTTACCTACATTGATAAGTTTAATGAGGTCAAAAATGGGACAGCTTAAAGCATCAGAGAAGCTAGAACGTTTACTTGCGATGATTCCCTGGATCATCGACAATGATGGCCCAGAGTTAGGTTTGATTGCTAAACGCTTTGAGTATCCGGAAGAGCTGCTTCTTACAGATTTAACAAAAGTGCTTTTTATGGTTGGCCCCTATCCGCATACTCCCGATACTTTGATAGAAGTAATCATCGAAGACGGCCGAGTGTGGATAGACCAAGCAGACTGGCTTTCCCGGCCAATCCGGCTCACTCCTGAGCAAGGATTTAACCTATTGCGAAAAGCAAAAACTTTAGAACTTATTCATCGTCAAAGTGAAGCTGGAGCACTTAGTAGCGCTATAGAAAAACTAGAGATCGTTCTCGGTCAAAGTAAAGAAACTTTTGATTTAGATATATCGGAAATTGAAAATGCTGATGTACTTACAATCAATGAATCAATACGAGAAGCAAGGCAACTTCGTATTCGGTATTACGCCTACGGTAAAGATGAAAATTCTACGAGAACAGTTCACCCTTTGGGGATTGTGAACCGTGACTACAACCACTATCTCAATGCGTACTGTGAAACTGCGAATGATTATCGTCTCTTCCGGTTGGATCGTATTTTAGAAGTAGAAAAATTAGAAATTTCAACTTCTATCCCTAAAGGCGGTGGAGAATCCTATTCCTTGGAAGAAAAGTGGAATTTAGATACGGGCGGAGATCTGATTACATTAAAGATCTCTGACGAAGACTCATGGATCCTTTCTGCTTACCCCATAGAGGAATATACTCAAAATGAGAACGGTGATATTGAAGTCAGACTTGTAGTTACTGGCATTGCTTGGCTAAAGCGTCTTCTTCTTCGCCTTTCACCGACTGCAGAAATAGTCGAAGCCCCTGAGCATATCCCAGCTGATTTAGTGAGGCAGGTAGCTGAAGCAATTACTAATAGATACAAACAGAACTCGTGATGCGACTTATATTGCTTATCTCGACTAACCTGCGATTTTGTGGTTGAGAATGAAGATAAAGGCGCTGATTCTGAGCAATGGGTCGATGACGTAGTAGCTAGAGCTGTTGAACGCTCGATCGAGAATTCACCTGAGTTCTCACCAAGTGACCTTGAGGAGAGTACCGAGGGGCGAGCTGGAACTTCTGCTGGGCCACCTGACGATGAGCGCGCGAACATAGATTTACTGAAGGATGAATCTAGTTCTTTACTGAAGGATGAATCTAGTTCGCCTATTTCATCCTCAGATAGTCCGTATCCAGATGAAGAATTTCTTGGTTCAGNCACTGAGATAGAAAATGAGGAGCCCAAGAAGAAAACTCTGAAGAGTTTCCTTGAATGGGGCGCAGTAATACTAGGTGCATTATTAGTTGCTTTTCTTATCAAGACTTTTCTCATGCAGGCCTACTACATCCCTTCTTCCTCTATGACCCCAACCTTGCAAGTAGGGGATCGTGTGCTAGTAAACAAACTNAGCTATGAGGTCGGGGATATAGGACGAGGGGATCTAGTAGTTTTTAACAGACCATCTAACGAAAATACCGGTAAAACAGATTTAATTAAACGAGTNATAGCTCTTGAGGGTGAACTTATTGAAATTGTCGAAGGCCGAATATACATCACCGAGTCCCAGTCATCGTCACGACAATTACTTGTTGAGCCATATCTTGCGACGACTACCTACACTCGAGGNTTCGAAAACACNGATTTGTGCGAAAAGGCAACAGAAAATAGNTGNTTAATTCCNGAGAATCACATATTCGTCCTAGGTGATAACAGAGATGGGTCCCGCGACTCCAGGTTTTTCGGACCTATCGAAAAAGATACAGTTGTAGGGCGAGCNTTTATCCGTTTATGGCCAATTAGCAGCTTGAAATTTCTCTAANANTGCTATTNGCAGATTAATTCTAATNCCCNTGANGGTGTCNANATATTGGAAGCGGTTACCGTNCTTNCGTGGTAATTCCCATACAAATTATTCTTACCTCAATTCACTAGGTAGTCTTAAGCTGTGTTCAATATTGGTGGTGGTGAAATACTTGTAATTCTCGTTGTNGCGTTAATTTTTCTAGGTCCTTCAAAATTGCCNGAAATCGCTAGAACTCTAGGAAGAACAACACAAGCTATAAGAAGAGTCAGTGAAAGCTTTCGTTCTGAATTGAGCTCTGCTGTAGATGACAACACTGAAATGCAAGCACGACAAAGAGGTATTGACTTAACCGGACCCGAATTATTGCCACAAGCAGATCTTGGAACTACAGCCAAAGATTCAGGCGGTANTTCTGATGGTAAACGNTCACTGCAAGAAAATGAAACAACGGAATAATCAAAACCCNGAAGCAAAAATGGGACTATTNGAACATTTGGGTGAATTGCGGTCCCGACTTATTCGCTGTCTGATAGCAATTGGTATCTGCTCGATTCTTGGGTGGGTATTCTTCAGCCAGATACTCGATTTGATCCTCGACCCATATTGCGAAACCCTAGGTGAGCAATGCACGTTGCGCGTAGATGAACCTTTGGAAGGATTGAATACACGATTCATGATCGCTATCTATACGGGGATAGCAGTTTCAATNCCTATATTGCTATGGCAAGCTTGGAAATTTATCAGTCCTGGACTACATAAGCATGAAAAGAGGTATGGAATTTCNTTTGTAGTGTTCGGCGTCATTCTGTTTATATTGGGTTGTGGGCTAGCATTCTGGACTCTTCCACGCGCCTTAGACTTCTTGATCGAAATCGGTGGAGAGGACCTATTGACAGAGTTTAGGGCCCGAGCATATGTTTCTTTCATTATCAAAATGATGCTTGCTTTTGGTATAGGTTTCGAATTTCCATTGATTNTGATTCTCCTGCAAAAATTAGAAATAGTTACCTATAAAACATTAAGAAAACAATGGCGTTATGCAGTAGTTGGGATAGTCGTTCTGGTTGCAATTATNACNCCGAGTGGTGANCCAATCTCTCTTCTTGCTCTAGCAGTTCCTATGTATCTCTTTTATGAAGCNGCAGTGCTNTATGGNTGGGCGCGCGAACGGAAATTGTCAAANGCACAGAATAAGAATTTCCCCAAGATGGGAGTGGGATGAAAGANTTTGATGAATGGGCCCATCAAATATCTGTCGATAGNTCCTTTCCTATTGNTAAATCTGATAGAGAGATNGCAAAACTCGCTNCAGCAGGAGAAAAAGTAGTNAGGATTGAATCCGGTAANATATTCAGAACTCTNGGTGGCAGAGAGGGGAGAANACAGCCAACTTCTCNNGAAGCAACCATGTGTGNAATTGATNTNGGNAAGGTGCANTTCAAAAAGAAAGAATTTCTNTTTGCTAGTCATTGTTCTTTGCGTCAATATCACTTCAGTACCAAAGGGGTACTAGTTATGAATTCACAATTCTACAAAAACAGAAGAGTCTCGATTAGGGGTCATCCCAGTGATGGAAAATTAGATGTAATCAGTTCTCAGTTGAATCTAAGGCAGTATATGTTGGCATCAAAGCTGTCTGAATCCGGAAGTCATGTGCCACACCCCGACATCAAGATAAAATCTACNGATGAGNGTTCATTTTCATTTGAAAGACTCATGCGAATCTATGCTGATGGNCGCCTTGTCGGCCGAAGTGATGAAGTTANGATCTCGCTTCTCTCTAAGGGGATCAAGGTAATTATTTGATGCCAACTGCTATCAATCTTCGTACCCTCCGCACATTCGTCGAAAACGCGACGTATTCTCAAATGTCGTGAGTGCATATATAGCAGAAGAGTGGTCAGACGAGGAAGCAGATGTGCTTCGTCGATACTTCACTAACTTAGATCAACCTGTNTTCGCACTNGTCAACCTTCCAGANGTCGTNAAGGGAGCCTTATTCGCTAGGTACAGTCGATCAGCAAAGAGCCTGAGAAGACTTTTCCTTGACGAGTTCCTTGGAGACTTAGATATNGAAGGTGATCAAAGTATCGATGCAACGATAGGNCTCGAACATGCAGAGACCCTCTACCATAGAATATTTTTTGAGTATGGAGATGACTCGGTCGCCCAACTTGGTGGTGTCCATTTAGCATGCGAACAAGCTTCAAACCTTCTCACAAAAGTTCTGGAGTGGGGAAGGCTCATGAGTTATCTGGAGCAATCAACCAGATACATTTCATATGACAGTCGGATCGGGGGNCGATATAGATACTACAGGGACCCAGAAATACTTAATTCTTCTTATGGAACCCGATACGTAGGGGACATGGATCGAATCTTCGACATATATTCTGAATTGATATCACCAATGCAAGATTTCGTCAGAGAATCGTTTCCTAAACACCCTGATGACTCAGACTTTGTTTATCGACAAGCAGTCAANGCTAAAGCATTCGACGCATTGAGGGGGCTACTTCCTGCATCGTCACTATCAAATGTTGGAATATATGGAACCGGCCAGGCATACGAAGCTCTTCTGCTAAGGATGAGAGCTCATCCACTTCCTGAATCAAGATTCTACGCCGANCTTATGCTTGGTGAGCTTCGAAANGTCATTCCGTCATTTCTAGAGCGTGTCGACCTTGAAGATAGAGGTGTCGTATGGAGTGACTATCTTGAGAATACTCGAGAAGATACTAAAGACGTAGTTTCTGCCTTCTTTCAGGAGGGTACCCCCATTGATCCTTCCCCCGTTGTAAGGCTTGTAGATTTTGACCAAGATGGTGAATCGAAAATGATAGCCTCGATGATGTATCCACATTCCAACTTGCCTGAAGAGCAGTTGCAGCGCCGAGTCGCAGGACTNAANGCCGAAGACAAGCTTGCACTAATTCGAGCGTACGTCGGAGATAGGAGCAACCGTCGCCATAAGCCGGGTAGAGCCNTAGAAAGGCCTTTTTANCGTTTCGATGTCCTTGTCGACTACGGGGCCTTTCGTGACTTGCAAAGACATCGAATGTTAACAATGGAATGGCAACAGCTCAGTCCAACGCATGGATATACACGTCCTCCACTGATTGATGCNGCNGGGATGAATAGCGCGTTTGATGAAGCAATGGAGAGATCAGCATTATTGTATGACCTACTGCTAGACGACTTTCCTGATCAAGCTTCATACGCTGTAAGCCTGGCGTACAAAATTCGATTCAACATGAATATAAACGCCCGTTCGGCGATGCATCTGATTGAGTTGCGAACAACTCCCCAGGGGCATCCCACCTACCGAGAAGTAGGGCAGGAAATGTTTAGGCTTATTAAAGAAGAGGCTGGCCACAAGTCGGTTGCTGAAATGATGAAATTTGTAGATCTTACTGACGAGACTGATTTGGAAAGNCTNGCAAGTGAACGCCGTGCTGAAGAAAAACGAGAGTTATCACCATAAAAATCTGAAAAAAGATCAGATTTGTCACCCAAAGTATGAAAGAAAGGCCTATTATCCCCCTGATAAGGAAAAGGTTTTACTATGTCTGACGAATTGGAAGAGGGGAACGATGCCCCCGACGACGATGAACTTCAAGATGACTTTGGCGATGACATGCCAGAAGATGTGGATCTGGAAGATGCTGANGANAGCGAAATTTTCGAAGAGGATGATGAAATTTTCGATGAAGATGGCGATGNCTCAGACGACGATGACTTTGATGANNGTGAAGAAGNTTCTTCTTCCACTGCCAGTAACGANGATGATGATGANGATGACCACGACGAAGTTGAGGCAGACCTAACAGCCATTCTTGAAGATCGTATAAAGGCTAACGATGACGAAGATCCCGAAGAGGGTGAAGCGGTTAAGTCCGGTGACGGTGAAGANGCGAATGTTGTNGCTAAGCAAGAGGATGAAATGAATTGCCCAAGCTGTTTCCTGCTTGTCAGTAAAGCCGCNATAGAGAAAGATGGGGAGTGCCCGCATTGNGGGGCTGTCATTTAAATGGCATTAGAGTCAGCTAGGATCGCTGAACAAAANGATCGTGCAGTCTTCTTATCTTTATATACTGCCTCACGCGATGAAATAGCTGACCATAAAGGNGCTGATCTCTGGGGGAGAACAAGAGCCTTNACTGGAAGTGCCTCAGAGGTGTTTGACATGGCGTTAGAACATCAAGATTTTATTTGCATACTGGGTACCTACCATGACTATCCATTTGGATTTCTGATTGCTGAGTGGGTTGCAATCTACGANAAAAAGTCACTTGACATTCGCGAGGTTTTTGTCGATANNNAAATGCGTTCAGTAGGAATAGGNGAAGCAATGATGCTTGCTCTCTTTGATCAAGCTGAAAAGTTCGCCGCTTTCTCTATAGTTTCCAGAGCTCTTCCNGGTGACCGTGAATTAAAGAACTTCTTCGAGCGATTTAAAATTACTGCACGGATAATAGAAGTTGAACGAAAATTGTGACNNTCCCTTGGCCCAAAACTAATCCACAGCTTGTTCTAAGGAAGNAGTGAAAAGGCCTGCAATATTNGGAATACGATCNGAATTTTTTCTAATGGTGTCTATGAGTTCATCTGTAATNCGATCAGGAGTACCNTTTGGTACGACTTTTAGCCTAATTGGTGAAAATGCAACTGCTTGAGCTACCACGCTCCATCTATGNGGNGCAGTATCACTGTCAAGTGAATTATTTGCAAGATCGATAAGNGGCTNCATAAGGNTTTCAGGTAGGGGAGTNCCTGGCTTAGGTGGGNGTGAGCTTAGATTGAGTGCTCGTACTGATTTGCCATCCTCTATTGCCTTCTTNATTTCTGATANCCACTGTTGATGNTCAAGGTCGATTCGCTCTCGGAGCGATGATTCTAGTTGCNATTGAATGCCTNACAGTTCATCAGATCTNGCCCATTGGCCGCCAGCAGCAACGACGGATCGGAAGTCGCGCAAATCAATNTCTTTAGTATTTTNCAGCACAGCATCAGCACGNTCATGCCACTCTGCAGTTTTTAGNTNCTTATTTATCTTCTCTGCATACTGCAANATTTCAGCATCGAANCCTTGNGGAAGNTCCATGTCTTTAAGTNTTTTTCTTAAGNTNGGAATACCTTTNCCTAGAACTTCACGNGCTANTGGCTTGTGCAGCTCAGGCAAACCGTCAATTACTGNATTTCTATGCGAACGCTTAGCCTTTAANCGTTTCCCTCGCTGAGGCCCTCGAGATTGACGGGCTNTCTTAGGAGCTTCTTTCTTACCNNTNCGGGCTTCANTCCTCTTTTGNGTNTTCTGCCCTTGTCCTTTACGACTNGGNCTGCTTTTTTTNNNCTTTTTTTTCTTTACNAGCTGAGTCGTTACGCCATAATTTTCATTTCCNGAACCAAGAACTTCAATCGTCTCCTGNCCNTTTCGCTCATCTCGCTTNGGAAGNACNCGAAGTATNTCAATTCCATCAATTAGGAAGTCAGCTTCCACTTTAAAGTCATCACCAATTTTAGTTTTTGCAGGGAGAAGAGATTTATNTATGGTTCCCTTNGGTTCTCGGGCGCCAAGTGCNCGCCACGTATACTGTTGATCATCTATTTGGCTAGTGATTTCAATTTCAATACGGCTAGACATGCTTTAATACGGTACCTGCAGTTAAGGCCTTTAAGCCTTTAAAAGTGTAAGAAATTATGCAACGGTCAATATAAGTTAGCTATTATGATAAGACCGGGGAGCTTGGAAACGCCAGGCTGAGAAAGTGGTCACTTACCACTGACCCTATACCTGATCTGGATAATGCCAGCGGAGGGAAAGACATATGACACANCGCACACTTACTCGGATTNGNCTGATATCAATATGCATTATTGCANTAATCTCAGGCCTCAACTGCTCAAANAATAAGCAATCTGAAAGCACCCATGAATGTTTTCAGAANCCGAAATCAGCACTAATCGAAAAACCAATTTCCTACGAAGGTGACCTTACTGGAACAAGTATTGACTTAGTAACTTACGATGCCTTTCTCCCTCCAGAAGGAGCATTCGAGAGATTTACTGCNGAAACAGGAATAACCGTCAACCTTCTTCAAAGTGCAGATACCGGAACTATGGTTTCTCAGGCGGTACTCACATCGGGCGACCCTATCGCTGATGTAATGTTCGGCATCGATAATACATTTCTCTGTCGGGGGCTATCCAACAACATCTTCCATCCATACCAAGCTTCCACTCTGTCGAACCTTTCGAGTGACCTTCTTCTAGACCCCTATCATCGGGTTACCCCAGTTGATTATGGTGACATATGCGTAAATTATTGGATAGATGAAGTTGGCGAAGAGCCATCAACAATCACACAATTAACATCTTCCAAGTACGAAGCACAATTTGTTACACAGAATCCTGAAACATCTGCACCTGGAATGGGCTTTTTGTTGGCCACTATTGCGTATTTCGGTGAAGATGGCTGGCAAGAGTTCTGGACAGATTTGCGCGAGAACGATGTAGCAATCGAATCGGGATGGACTGAATCCTATTACGGTGACTTTATCGCAGGCGGGGGAGAGCGCTCTATTGTCACGAGTTACCTGACTAGCCCAATAGCGGAATTTATCTACGCGCCTGAACCGCTCGAAACACCACCAACAGCAGTCATTTCTGACTCTTGCTTCAGGTCAATTGAGTTTGTCGGGATTCTCCGTGGGACAGATAAACCAATAGCGTCTGCTTTGCTCGTCGATTTCCTCACATCAACCTACTTCCAGGAGCTCCTTCCAGAAACAAATTTCGTATTACCAGCAAATACAAAAGCTAAAATTCCGCAAGTCTTTCAGGATTTTCTCCCAACTAACATAGCTTCCTCGACCTTACCACCAGAAGAAATCGATGCTGGGCGAGATCAATGGACTGAACAATGGACGCAAATTGTTCTACGATGATAAATCCCGAAAGAATCGAACCACTACCAATCTGGGCATTAAAAACACAAAGCTATCAACAAGCGCCTCCATACTTTTAGTCGTCGGCTTTTTCTCTATTTTCTATTTCATTCCGCTAGGGAAAATTCTCTGGTACGGACTATCACCCGATAACATCTCGACAGTTTTCGGCAGAAGCGGTACATGGAAAGTCATATGGTTCACTTTATGGCAGGCCACCATATCAACTGTGCTCTCACTCTGCGTCGGGATATTTATCTCCAACATCCTTTCACGGTTTAATTTTCGAGGCAGAGGAGTGCTGCGCGTGCTCGCGACTATTCCATTTGTTATGCCAACCGTTGTCGTAGCATCAGCATTTCTCTCCTTAAACAAAATTTTCCAACTTGAACAAAGCATCTTTGATCTGGAGGGAACTCCCTTGGGGATTATTGTCGCTCACATATTTTTCAA
>PBPU01000072.1 GCA_002724825.1 Acidimicrobiaceae bacterium | reverse complement strand
TTGGTTTGCCTTTCGGCTTGTGATGTTTACTAGTAAAACAGATAACTTCTGATTACTCAAGTTTTTTCTTAAGGTTTTTTCTCTACCGTAGGTAGGGTTGGACTACCGTAGTCCAGTTAGCAGGGGCGATGAACCACATACGACTGATGTGTCTCGCCCTCATACATGAACGTGATCAGGTCACGCCCGCCGATGTCCTCTTCGACGTTCAAGAACTCTACTTCAGTGAGACGGATCTCTTCGCCATCGAGCATGACGTAAGGAATCTGGGGCTGGCTCATATGATCACCCCCTCTCCCTCGCAGGTCTTGCAGTCGGGATTGATAGGCCATGCACGATAAGAACGCCAAGTTCTTCCTCTGTGAAGCGGAGATGCATGGGGTTCGTCGTGGCAATCCTCGCAGCCATGCGTGGCTTTCCATATCTCAGCGGCTTCGTCCTCGACGGCTTGCAAAGCCTCCCAGAACTCCTCGATGGTGAACGGGTAGTTGAGCGTATAGGTTTGGGTGCCTTCGTCTACGCCTTCTACAATCGAGCCAAGGGCTACGCCCCAGTCGCTTTCGTGAATCCAAGCACCACACGTTGTGTATTTGTAGGTGTTACGTTCTAATTGGGCGAAGGTTTCTTCTCCGAACTTTCGCTGGGAGAGGAGATCTTGCAGGTTGTTTACTGTGTTATTCATTTATTCAGGTTTCAGGTTAGTTGGTTCAAGTTCAGACCTTTTCCATCCAGAGGGTTCACACACCCACCTCTGGGGACTGCGAACACTTGGGTGATGGACTTCTACAATGTCCCCGACGGAGAGAGACCGGAGATTCTGTGTGCGGTATGCAATAGCAATCAGCGCATCCTCATCATCGAGCAATTCCAATGGTGCGTTGAACATACGGAATGCCCTAGCACACGCTTGCAATACGTCACGATCTCCCCTTGTTGTGCCAAGGTCATCGTAAGAAAAAACTACTTCGTCAGGGTCGCCATCGAAGGCAGCATGGATAATGTTTATTTTCATGGTTCAGGTTTCAGGTTAAGTTTCGGAAGTTGTCCACTACGATTTGGCAGACTTGATCCAAGATCTCCTGATCCATCCCGTCTAGGAAAGTCATAAGATCTTCTTGGATCTGTTCACGGCATTCTTCTTTATTCGACGGTGGTGACAGAGGGTTATATGGATTCATAAGTTGTTGTTGTTGGGGTTAAAAGGACTGGACAATCACGCCCCCGTTAAACGGGATCACGGTCGTCAGCTCTTGCAGGTGCATCTGCATGTCTTCATCGTGGTCGCCTGTTGCTATGTTCTCAGGTGTCCACTCTTCGTCGATGTCCACGGGATCTCCGATAAGCTCAGTGATGGCTTCATCGAGCGAGCCATACTCGCTGTAGTCACAGCGGATTGCGACAGGGCAGAACTCAATGTCCTCGCCTATGTCGTCCTCCAGTTGCTCAAGGTATTCGCACATGGCGTTCGCTGCCGCATAACTCCACCCACCATACTCATCGCGGAAGAGTAGGTCGGCAGCATGGCTAGTTGATAGGGTCATTTTCATAATTCAATTCTCAGGTTCAGGTTAAGGGAGGGAGGCTGAACTACCGTAGTCCAGCCTCCCCTTCGGGGTTAGTATCTGATGGGAAGATTCTCAGGATCGGACAGCACAGCATCCGCACCCTCCGTCATGTGACGGTGGGCGATCTTCTGGTTGTGCTCACTATCGGGACTTGTCCCGTAGAGCAGGATGCCAATCGGAACATTGTTGTCATCGACTGGGGTGTATCGTGTAACACCTCCCCACTTCTCTGCGTCAGGTATGTAGTAAAGCGAGACATCACCAGTCCACTTTTTGTAGTTCTTGGTCCCCACTTTGGGGATCGTTCCCTGATAGTTCAGGTCGAGGTTTCCCATAGCTTCCCACGGGGTTTTACCCAGCGACCAGCTAAAGCAGTTGGTCGCAAAATACATGCCACCTGCAAGGGTGACGTTCTTCTGTTGGCATTCGGTCAGGTTTGACATATCGATTCAGGATTCAGGTTGGTTGGTTTGCCTTTCGGCTTGTGATGTTTACTAGTAAAACAGATAACTTCTGATTACTCAAGTTTTTTCTTAAGGTTTTTTTCCAGCGTAGCTGTTACTGGACTACCGTAGTTCAGGTTTAGTAGCCGTTTTCTTTGGCCCATTCTTCGATTCTATTGATGACGCACATGGGCAGTCGAACAATCTCTTGATCGTCACAACCCTCCAGTCCTTCGTGATGTTTAGCAAACTCCAGCGAGGACGAAGCAGCTTGGACCCGCCAGCGGTCCTCGCCGCTGGCTCTTATGTAGAGATGGCAGCTTGAGGCGTAGCCGCAGTCGTTGTCTTCATTCTCAAAGAAGAGATTGACTTCGATCTTCTCGCCAGACGGGAGGTGGAATATTCTTTCTTTCGGTTCAGGTATCATTGGTTCAGTGGTTCAGGGTTAGTGGTTCAGGTTCAGTGGTTTACGACACGCCTGCTTACGCGCTACCTTCTTGCGATCCTTGTGTCGCGAGGTTGGCGGGGGCATGGCATGACGGGTCATGTTCCTCTGCTCAAGCGAGTTGCTTGGCAGGGGTTTGCGTTTACGTTTCATGTCGATTGGTTCAGGTTAAATCGACACGTTCCAATGACGTGTCGATTGGTTAGATCTTGCTCTCAGCTAGGTGGCTAGTGCCACGGTCGAGGTGAAAGAACTTGCCGTTCTTACATACGATCTCCCAAGGTCTGTCGTATGGCATCAGAGATGGGAGGGAATTGTCCTCTAGGATTTCGGGGAAGACTTCGTGCATGTTTGTCCTTCGGAAATCATACTTCGTGTAACGACCTTCCTTGTTGAGTTGCTCTTGCAACTTATGCACAAGGTCACTCCCGTTCCGTAACACTTCGTGTTCCGTCTCAAAGAGGATCATCTCTACCCCTCCCTTCGGCTTGTATCTGCCATGCTCTGGCTTGCCGATCTCTCCGATACCTTCGGAGCCATACCACTCATAGTATTGAGCGGTTCCCAAGGTCCATTGATCCATGAAGAAGGCATCATGGTGCAGGGTATATTGTTCGCCTTCGTGGTCGAAGACCCATACCTTTCCGTCTTTTTCTACCTTCGGTTTGGGTAATTCGATAACGGTATCTTGTCCGTCAGAGAGACGGATAATATATGTGTTGTTCATAGTGTGTGTTCCTTTCGTGTGTTTGTTCAGGTGAAAGGGGAAGCTGAACTACCGTAGTCCAGCCTCCCCCTTTAGGGGGCTATCCAATGATGCCGTAGTAGCCGTTGTTGGTGAAGGGAGCGAAGGCTCCCCTCACACATTGCATGAGGTCGGCAAAGCCGTTGAAGTTCTCCGTCCCTCCTTCGGAACGAAGGTGTTCGACTCTCTCCTTTGGATCAAAGTAATCCCTCCAGATACGGTCAGCTTCCTCCGCTTCCATTTCAGAGAAATGTTCTTCGTTCAGGACGGGGTAGTCGCTCAGGGAATCGTGTATTTCCTTCGCGGTTTCCCAAGCCTCACTGTCCTTGGCTACGCACAAGGCTTCCCACCAGCCGCAGGCCCAGTGGCCGAAGCGATGGATCTCAACGTGCTCACTCTCCCCGCCCAGCTCTTCCAGAGCAACGGCCCAGTTGGACTGGGTGAGTATCTCAGAGTCCCGACTTTGGGTTAGCACTACGTGCCACTTGTCTTCGGGGATTTCTCCAGCGTAATTGTCGAGCGAGTCGAGGCCGGATGGATTCTTAATCAGGTCAGATAACTTTTGCATAGTGTGTGTTCCTTTCGTGTTATTGGTTGTGTGTTAAAGGGTTAGGCAGCTTTCCGATAGTGGTGATCGGAGATCAGGGGGCGGGGTTCAGGTTTCAGTTCAGGTGGATGGGGAACCCCATCCACTATTTCGCACTCATCAAACCATGCAATCTCTTGCACGGTTTCGCTCCAGACTTTGCAGTCTTCGATATACTTCTCCGATTCTTTTTCCATTTCATGGCAAAAGAATATACTGGAGGGATGGTCCGACTCATACCACTCGTAGTCGCAAGGATAGTATTCGTCGTAGGGGTCGTAGTCGTCGTAGTAGTCGTCGTCGTAGTCGTCGTAGTCTGAGTTGACGGAGGGGTGGTAGGGGTCGTAGCCCCAACACTCCTCGATGTCATCATACCGATGACCATACCTGTCCGCCCGCTCATCGGCTGATTCATCAGCGAAGAGTTGCCAGATTTCTTTCGTAGAAAGACTGGGGTTCTTGATGTATTCCCACTTCTCCTCTGGGAGAATGCCNCAGTCATCGACTCCCATGACACTCTGACCACAGGTCACTTCGTCCCAGACTTGCTCACTACTTTCGTAGTCATAGAAGTCCTCCTCCCAGCTAGGCTGGGACTCGTGCCTCTGATCCCATGCCTTAAGCCTAGCACGGGCTGCGGATGAGGACCGAAGGGTCCAGTCCACGTATTTTCCGTTGAAGTAATTGAAGAGATCAGAAGTCATAATCGTAGATTAGTTTTATGGTTTAGAGTCGGTGCTGCTTTGCAGNAGCAATGTGTTGCTCGGTTTTCTTACGCATCTTTATGTNGTCAGCCGTAATGGAAGACCATGCAGTCAGTGTAAGTGATCCTTGTGCTAGAAGCAGGTTCAGGATTGAGGGATCATCCCACATTGTGAGAGTAGCTAGGAAGGTAGCGGTAAGACCGCCGAAGGTGAGTGTGTTAAACAGGTATTGCATAATGCTCAGGATGTTAATGGGTTAGGTGGGGGAGACNGNACTACCGTAGTCCAGCCTCCCCCTTTAGGGGGTTAGCCAATCAGCTCACTGAGAGCNGCAATGGCAGTCTCCTTGTCCTTACCGGACAAGTTCGGAAGCTCCTTACGGAGCGTCTTGATAGCGGCNGCTACCATCTGAACTGACGACAGCACCGGATTCATCGGAGTCTCGCTGGACTCTTCAGGATTGGAAGGTGCAGAGTCTGCGGGCTTCTCCTCCTTGGCGGGAGCCTCCTTGACCGGAGCCTCCTTGGCAGGGAGGAAGTTGTCGAGTCCCTTACGGGAGAGCTTCCCTTTGCGGAGACTCAACTTGTTGAAGTCCTTGATGGCATCCTCTCCCCCTCTATGGAGGGTAGAAGCAACGGCCTTGGCGTCTCTTACAGAGACGGCGAAGAATCTCTTCTCGCAAATCGTCGCACCATCCTCCTTCAGGAGGAAGTGTGCCAGATTCATGTGACCGTTGGCGTTGTTGGTAGCAGACTTGGCCCGCTTCTCATCCATGCCTCCCTTTACAAGGGAAGTCCGAACAAGTTTGAAGGTAGCTTCGCTAGTCTCGCCAAGGTTGGCAAGTTGAGCACGGCATACGCCNAGCCANTTNGCNCCNNNCTCATTGGAACGNGCGACTTCCATCGCGGCTTCCTTTGTGTGNGNCTTNAGCTCNNNNGNGNNGAGNTGAGCGGAGGGCATCGGTGTTGACGGTAGCAAGAACAGTGGTGGTTTGCATAACGGTAGTGTGTGTTGGTTGGTTGGTTAGGTTCAGCCGATTCGGCTTGTGATGTTTACTAGTAAAGCAGATAAGGGCATTTCCCTCAAGCTTTTTCTTAAAGTTTTTTCCAGCGTAGCTGTTACTGGACTACGGTAGTTCGGTTCCAAGGTGCGGGGTGCAATGGGTGAATGGAAGGCGTGTTGCTGCCCTCACACTCCTCATGCTCCTCACACTGGCTATGTAGCTGTANGTCGAGAGCTTCCTCGATCCGGCTTATGAGATCAGAGATCTCATTGTGGTTGTCCTCTTCCTCCTCGAAAGCTCTACGAGCTTGGCGCACAAGGAAGTCGGAGCCTTCATCAACAGCATCCCAAAGGGATACGTTGATTTCATCCATGTCCTCTTCAGAGAAGAGGGNNTNCTCTTCCAGTAGGAAGAGACTGTGGTTCAAGGTTTCGTNAGAAACCTCCTGAGCCAGCANGCTGGCTGGGCGGGAGTCACCAAGGGTGACACAAAGGGCAGGGTTCATGTTCATGGTTTCAATCATGGTTCAACGTAGTTGGTTAGGGTTATTGGATGTCATCTTCGATGGCCTTCTCAAGGTTCTCCATGAGAACCTCAACCTTCTCAATCTCATCNTNGATGAGCTTGACCGGAGCTTGNTATTNCCTGTGGATGAGAGGNCACCTCTCATCAGGATGGAGATCCTCAAACTCNCNGAGTTCANGGCACACCGTGTGAAGCAACCCCTCGAAATCGGGATCTCCAAGCACTTCACAATACTCATCCAGAGTATTGAAAGCCTCTTCCAAAGTCTCCACAGAGACTTCTTCATTAAGAGTATAAGCGTCAAGACGCTTAGACTCTGTAGCATTCAGCAAGAGTTCCTCTTGCTCTTCACGGGTAGCTCTCAAGAGAGCTTCATCGACGGAGTAAACACCTCCGTCACCTTCGGTGAGGATGGAATCAGGGTTCATGTTCATGGTTTCAGTGGTTTCAGTGGTTTCAGTGGTTTCAGTGGTTTCGTCTTCGCCGAAATACCGCTCGTCCAGTAGTTGACTGCAAGCTTCCCGCACTACTGGGTCAGTATCGAGGTTCTGCCACAAATCCCGAAGCGTGGGAGTGGGAAGGGTTGCGTGCATCCGCTTGATTTGGAGGAGGTGGGTTTCGTTCATGGTTTCAGGATTCATGTTCATGGTTTCAGTGGTTTCGGTCATCAATTACAATGGGAGTCGAGTCGATTTCTGGCCTCTTTAGAGGCTGTGGGTGCTAGGTGCGAGAGATAGGATCTCTTCGCGAGATTTCTCACACCAGAGATGTTTATCGATGAAGTAATCGTCATCGTAGATAATGTAGTCGAGAGTTTCCAAGAGATCCTCCTCTGGAGAGCAACAGTCATGGTCTTCGATATCATACTTCTTCGTCTCAAAGAGACGGTCTAATCTGGCTTCCCAGAACTGTTGACTGGCGAGCAAGGTTTCATAAGGAACCTCACGTAGCAGTTGTTCAGGGGTTCGGGATTCATCAATCAGGATCAAGTCGGCTGGGATCATTGTTTCACTCATCAACAACAATGGGAGTCGAGCCGATCTCCTGCCTCTCTGAGGCTGTGGGCGCTACGCATTGCTCCCTAAAGGGAGCCGCCATTCCTAAAAGGAATGGCATGCGCGGGGCGCGTGAAACTTTCCTTGAAAGTTTTGAACCCAGAAAACCACTTAACACTCACCTTTGGTGAGTGAATCCTTGATCCCTTATCCTGAATTATGATTCAGGAATAAGGGATCAAGATCGTTAATCCTTGATACCCAAAGGGTTATCAAGGATTAACGGAGTCAGCATTACGTTAATTGTTTGAAGTTATGACTTCAAACAATCAAAGACGCCACCCCTAGGGGTGGCGTCTTTCGTGCGCGTGCGCCCTGTACATATGTGTGTCTGAGAAAAAAATTGACGGTTAGCCCGCTTTAAGTAGCATCAGGCATGGCAGACCCTAAGAAACAGGAGTATTACAGGAAAAACAAAGAGAAGCGTCTCAAGTATCAACACGAGTGGTATGCACGTAATAAGGAGATGTTCGTACGCAAAGACGAGATTCTCCAAGTTACTGACCCAGAAGAATGGGAGCGTAAGCGCAAGAAAAAGAAGGAATATAACAGGAAGTATTATCTCAAGAACCGTGAGCGGATACTCGCGAATCAACGTGCACGGTACGGAGCAAACAAAGCGTAGGTAGATATGTTTGGCGACTTACTAGACGATGCCCTTGTTTTGGACGGGCTGGACGACGCAATCGAAGGGGCTTCTGACTGTGGGCGGTTGATCTACCGCTACGAGAAGATTCTTAAGATATTTATGGATCGGGACAACATGACAGAGGCGGAAGCGGAAGAGTGGGTGGAGTGCAACGTCATGGGGGTTCAGCCTAACGGGGCTGGCTTTATTATGATGTTTCCGCAAGCGTAGGCACATTGCCCCCTGCGAAACTCAATTCAAAAAGTCTTCTGTAAAACATATGGTCTTATTGGACTCTCCAATGTGCCCATGTATATTCTAGAAGACTTTTTGATTCCCGATTTGCAGGGGACGTTGTGCCCACGAAAAGTCTTGATGAACCGACCCGCTTCTGTTACCCTCTACGTGTATGGACGCGCAGGTTATAGAGGGGGCTTCTGATTACGCCCTCGCCTCAAGTGGATATATTTACAATGTAAACACAAAGCGCAGGCTGAAGCGTGAATGGATTGACGGTCGATGGCAGACTAAGGTCAAGACGGACGATGGCCGTTCTTGCCGTGTTCAGCATGACACGCTCCACGTCCCGCCCCAAACGCTCCCCACCGACAAATACACCCCGATTCCTGATTACCCAGACTACGCCGTGACTCCTTACGGCGCGGTATGGAAGGTTCGCAATTTGCGGGGCAGGCGAGGGCGGCATCCATTCATTGTGACCGAATACTATCGGGGCACTAAGCCCTACGTTCGATTACGCAATAAGTATGGTAAACAGCACAATGTTCCGGTTGCACGGATCATGGATAGCTGTTTCCCCAAACCTTGACAGAAAACATGGTAAAGGTATCATCCATCCTCTAATGTCGGATATGTATGGACTGGAGAGTCTCGACCTTGCTGGTCTGGACGAAAAGGGGAAGCCTGCGGAGCAGAGGCTCAAGGATGTAAAATCCGCCACAAACATTTTCCATGCCCTGCACAGGGCTGACGAAGCATCAGCCGTGAACCGTGCACGGGTGGACGCGATGTTCGATGGTGCGGCTCCGTATAATACGACCAAGCTGGCGGTCAGCGGTCAGGCCCTGAAGACAAACCTGAACTTTGGAGAAGCCCAGCGTATCTTGGATGTTGCGTTGTCGGCTTACGTTGACCTGTATAGTTCGCTTGAACGCTTTGTTGGAGTTAAGGCGACTGCTGGCGAGCGGAGTGAGGTTGGCCCGAAAGAGGAGATCGTCGCTGAAGAGTTGACGCACCTGTTCCGAAGCTGGCCTGAGTTCCATTCATCTTACCTGCGCCTCTGTACTACGTTCATTAAACACGGTGTAGGGATCACGTATTTTGATTCTGTTGACGACTGGCGGTTCAAGGTTGGCAGCTTTTCCGACATCCTGATCCCAAGGCAGACCCCCTCTTCGGAAGAGCGCATTGATGTAGCGGTTGGCAGGCGGCAGTATCACCTGCACGAGTTGTATGCATTCATCCGCAACGAGAAGGCGGCGAAGGCAGTTGGTTGGGACGTTGACGAGGTTAAGCGGGTGATGGTCAAGAATGTGAAGCACTCTGGTCGCGTGGGCAACATGCTTACTCAATTTGAAGCCCTGCAAGCGGAGATCAAGAACAACGACATCCACACTGGAATCCAGAACCCGACTGTGGACGTGCTCCACTTCTGGGTCCGCGAACTTGACGGCAGTGTGAGCCATTACATTTCTGCCGAACAAGACCCAGAGGCGTTCATGTATAAGAAGCCCAGCCGTTACGCCAAACCCGAACAGGCATATATCCTGTTTACATATGGGGTTGGCAGCAATGGCACCTACCACTCGATTCGTGGTCTGGGCCAGAGGATCTTCAACCACATCCAGACGAGCAACCGTTTGCGGTGCCAGCAGATCGACGGCGCGATGTTGTCATCTGCCGTAATGATCCAACCAGAGAACCAGCGTTCACTGGACGAGTTACAGTTTACATTCTACGGCGCATACGCAGTGATGTCGCCTAATGTTAAGATTGTTGAGAAGGCGATCCCGAACCTTGGGACTGCGGTCCAGCCAGCGTTGCAGGATCTTACCCAGCAGTTGCAACTTAATACGGACACCATCAGTTCCTATGGCCCGAACCAGAGTTCACCTTACAGGAACCAGATGCAGGTTGTATCGGACATGGACGTTGCCACCCGCATTAGTGGCGCGACCCTCAACTTGTTTTACGCGAGTTGGAATCGCCTGATGCGCGAAATGGTTCGTCGTGTTGTCCAGTCCAAGAAACAGGATGCAGCGATCAAGGATTTTTATGACAGGTGTGCAAAACGTGGAGTCGAGGCAGAGTTTATCAAGGCCCTTGATGTTGAGAGAACCAAGGCAGTCCGTTCCATTGGGAGCGGCTCGATGGCAAACCGACTCGTCTCCCTTCGGGAGCTTCAGGGCATCAGTGGTCAGTTTGATGACGTTGGTCGCCGTAACCTCACTCGTGACATTGTTAGCACTCGTGTTGGGCATGACTTGGCTGACAGATATGTTCCTGCGGAAGTTGAAAGCCGCCCTGCGGTGGANACGAAGATAGCCTTCCTTGAGAANAGCCAGCTTCAGCAGGGTCAGCCTGTTCCGGTTGTAGGAAACGAGTTGCACGGTCAACATTTGCAGGTGCATGTCCCGCTCTTGCAGCAACTGCTTGAGGGCATCAACACGGGGCAGGCTGACCCCCAGCAGGTTTTGCCGATGTTGCAGGCGTTCTACCAGCACATCAGCGAGACAGTTCAGTTTGCTGCGGGCGACCCTGCCTTGGAAGGACTGGTTGGTCAGACCAAGCAAGTCCTTCAATTTGCTGAAGAGGCCATCAATAATACGATGAAGGCTCTGGAAAAAATCCANCGGGACCAAGCTATGGCCGCACAGGAAGCTGGCGGCGAGCAACCAGCCGGACCATCTGAAGTTGACATGAAGATGCAGAAAGCACAGATTGAGATGCAGATCGCGCAGCAAAAAGCGGAACTCGACATGTCCCTCAAGCAGCGCAAGTTCGATCAGGAGCAGGCGATGAGGGATGCAAAAGCTGCCCTTGAGTTCCGAGAAGACCAGACATAATGCCTCAGAAAAAAAAGCCCACTGTTCCGATTAANCTGGAACATTGGTTTAATGACNTTAAAGCTATAGAGCAGTTAAGGAATATCTTAGCTGACCCTGCCCTCCAGCAAGCTATAGCTATCCTCAAGGAAGCNGCTGGCCCGACTGTTTCTTCTATTGGGACAAACCCACAGGAGAACAGCCATAAACTGAGCTGGTATGCAGGATACAGGGACGCTTTCAACGACTTGGAAAAACTCACCAAACAACCGAATTCAAACCAGCCACCAACTATTGAAGAATGGAATCACATTCAGAATCCGTAGCCGAACCTGAAGCNCCCGCAGTTGATGCCTTGCCTGATGCTGGGGAATCTATGTCCTTTGAGTCTTCACTGGAAGCAGCCTTTGCTAATCTAGACAATGCGGCCTCNGACCCNGAACCTGTGGCAGAACCTGTGGCAGAACCTGTGGCAGAACCTGTGGCGGAATCCGCACCAGAGCCTGCGGCAGAATCTNCACCACTAGATCAAGCAGAGGAAAAGGCAGCGGATTTGCTGGANCAATTAAGTGACCAGANCCCAGCAGAGAATACGGAAAATGTTCCAGAGACTGAAGCAGAGTTCCAAGAGCCTATTGAGTCACTGACTGAAGATATCGGGGACGACTGGACCCCAAAGGCTGCATCCCGATTCAAGCAACTGAAGTCTGAACTCAAGGATAGTAAATCTGAGTTGGATATGTTGCGCCAGCAGCAGGTGACTTATGAGCGCAAGATCCAAGAGTTGACTGGTTTGACCGAGAACAAGGACATTGAGACCCTTCAGGCTAAGATAACTGAATATGAGAACCAACAACTCCTCNCTAACCTTGAATCTACAGACGCTTANNANCAGGCGATAACCGAACCGTTGGCCNCTTTGATGGAGCAAGCAGACCAGATTGCTGACAAATACGAGATTGACCCTGACGCTCTTGTTGACGTTCTTGCTTTGGACGACCAGCAACAACAGGACGAGCAACTTAGCGAGTTGTTGCCAAGTGCGACTGATCGGGACAAAGCGCGTCTGTATCGGATCATCGAGGATATTGACCCNATNGTNGAGCGCAGGAAGCAAATGTTTGAGAATTCTGACCAAGCTTTGGCAGAGGCCAAGCTGGTTGCAGAGCAGAAAGCAGCACAAGAAGCCGCTGAAAGAGCGCAATTACGCACTAATGTGACCCGCAATGTCGTCGAGCGGGTTCAGCAAAAACTCCCATTTTTATCCGGCATCGAAGGTTTGGATATGCAGTCNATNCAGTCCAAAGCNTCNGACGTGGACCCCTCTGAAATCCACCCCGTTGACCACGCCTATAATGTAGTGTCAGCCCAGCTCCTCCCGAATATCGTCCGCGAATATGTGTCGATGCGNAANGAAAACGAGGNTTTGACTGACCGTCTGGCTGAATATGAAGGTGCGGAGCCAACAATGTCAGGACAGCCCCAGAATGCGGCATCTCCATCTGGAGTCACGTCTGACATGACTTTTGAGCAGAGTATTGCTGCTGCTTTAGGCGGCTAACGGCCCCCTTGATATTTTATCGGCATTGTGGNAAAATANCCCNACAATGCCGACTAATTCTAAACCGGATTCCAAGNTAGCNCTTTANGNNGGNCTNGCNNTTCANGCGGCNGGNATTGTGTGGTGGGCNTCTAANCTGANTTCNNANGTNCANCATAANGACTTCCAAATCCAGATGATGGGNCGTGATGTNNCNAAAAANTCNGATTTTGTNGAAAAATGGCCNNNNGGNAAATGGGGCAGTGGGGAACTCCCCTCTGATACACGGCAGGATCTTCATATCTCAGAACTCCAGAAACAGGTTAGTAAACTGACTGAGGATCTCTACACCCTCAAGGGCACCGCAGGAGAATAAATCTTCCTATTGACAATCCTAAGTTTTTGGTTAGGATGCTCAAATAACGTGTGACGGTTGCTCTAGCCATAAAATAGTTCTAGTCACCACCACTGGGCTATGACCCTTAAAGAAGAACGCTGGTTGCTCTAGCCATTAACTAGTTCTAGGAAGCGGGATTCACCTACATCTTCGTTTGACCTCTTTGGCCCCTTATGGGGGAGCGGTCTCTTTTTCTTTAATTTCATATTTTTTTTTATCATGGCTTTCGGACCACAGACCTCTAGGTACGTCAACCCCGGCGCAGACGGTGCGGTTGACACTATCAACACAATCCTGACCCAAGAAGCAAATCGCATTGGGCAGGACATCCACAAGGCGACTCTCCACACTTCTCCGTGGATCGACCTTATCAAGCAGTCTAGTTTCCCTGAAGGGATGGGGTATCAACTGAATACCCTCATTTACGACCGCGCTCTTCCGATTACTCCAATCACCCATGACCTTGGAGATACCAGCGGAGCCAGCGTAGGAACTGACTGGTTTGCTATGGGCGCAACTGACGCTACAGCAGCCAATGGTTACAGCGGCGGTCAGACTACGACCACCAACGACCACCCCACAGAAGGGGCCAACGTAAACGTCATCGACTTCACCAAAGTCCTGAAGAACTACAGCCTGAGCCGCGCTGTGATCGAATCTCCCCGAATCAACGTCGAGGAACTTCGCTTCGCCGCTCACCGGACTGAGCAACTTCGGGCTATCATGGATCTCCTCAAGGAGTCTACCCGTGAGTCTTGGGAAGATCGTTATCGTCAGCAGTATGACCAGCAGTGCGACAATGTCGTATATGCTAAGGCTGCAAGCAGCCGTTTCACGACTGGCGCAGAAGGTAAGGCAACCCACGGCCCTGCTGCGGACCTTATTGATATTGACGACACTGCCCTCACCGCTGGTGGTGACGGCACCGACGACAACGTCATTAACGTCGATGCCAACATCTCCAACGCGCTTCTGGATAAGATCTATTACCAGCTCGTGCGTAAAGGTGCAGGCAACAATGCCCACGGTCGTGAGAACGGTCGCCCCGTATTCACCCTCGTGTGTTCTTCGGAGGCTTCCTACCAGCTCCAGACTGAGGCCGGATTCCGCGACGATGTGCGTTACAACAACGCCCGTGTGTCTGACCTGATCGCTCCTCTTGGAGTTGAGAAGTCCTTCAGGGGGTTCTACCACCTGATCGACGACAAGGCTCCCCGTTTCAACCTCGCACTCTCCAGTGAAAAGCTGGTCAACGTGCCTGTCTACACAGTACAGGCTCCGGGTGGTGGAGACGACGGAACTGGAAAGGTCATCGTCAATACCGCTTACGATAGCGCCGATGTCGAAGTCGCTTACATCCTCCACGAGGAAGTTATGGAGTCCCTGATTCCTTCTCCTCTTGGTAATGTCAACGGCCTCAAGTTTGACCCTGTTTCCTATAAGGGAGACTTTAAGTGGACGAACATCCCCGATATCACAAGAAACCCCGATGGTATTATCGGATTCTTCAGGGGCATCATGGCCAGTGCATCGAAGCCGATTAAGACGGACTTCGGTTACATCATCTTGTTCAAGCGCACCAGCACTACTCCTGCTGCTGTGTAGGTTTCATAACTTGTGCGGGGCGGTAGCTTAATACTGCCGCCCCGCGCATAACCCACTATACGATTATGCCTACTCTAGATGACGCACCAACTTTACCTACTCTTGGAGCCGTTAAAGGACAAGACTCGCTTCTTGTTTCAGACAAAGACGGAGCTGGAGGATCTAAAGTCAAACGAATCCCATCCGCCCTCGTGACCCACGGGTTCACCCACGGGTGGCTCTTTAATTACGACAATTCGGAAATTGCGGCGACTTCTGGTCATGCCGCTACAAACTTTGACGTTTACACCTTTGATGCTAATGACCGCGTTGACCGCGTTATGGTGGTTTGCACAGAAGCGTTTGAAGGCAACAGTTTGAGTGCCGCAGTTGTCAATGTTGGAGCTAACACCCAAGATCCAGATGGCTACATCAATGATGCAAGTGTCTTCGCTCTAGGTACTATGGAAAATAATGGCGTCAAGCTTGACACTGAAGCTGATATCATTGGCGGTTATGATAACCCCACCGATGGAGACACATTACGGATCTCGTTTGATCCTGACGCTAATAATGCCGACCTCACCGCAGGTCAATTTGTTGTGCTGGCGAACATCGTGAATCCCACTCATTTTAAGGATTGTTTGGACCCGCAGTAATCCTTACCCCTCAACCTCAATGACTCATCCCGAACCCTGAGCAATCCTTCGGGGTTCGGGATTTGTCTATAACCACATATTGATATGTCCAAATTTCTAGAACAACTTGGCAGACTAGTCGCTGAGAACGAAGACCTCCAAAATCTTATTCTTGGTGCTAAACGAGACATCAAAGGTGTCGTCACTGCACCCGGAAGGGCACTTGGGGCAGGCGCAAAAATGGTAGGGCGCGGCATAGAGAACGTAGCAGATTTTGCCGAAGACGCTGCTGGCTTTGTAGCAGATAACGCCCCGCGCCTTGAGATAGGTTCGGGCGGCTCTGAGATCGAGATCAACCCCCTTGGCGCTTTGGCCAGAGGTGCAGAAGCATATGCCGACAATGTTTCAACTCTTGGTGGTGCTGTAGCTGACTCTGACCTTATCGACGACCTTTCAGGGCAATCCGCCCTCGACAGAATGGACCGCCGCATTGAAAACATTTCAAGCGACGGTCTTTCCCAAAGAGACAGGTTCTTGCAGCGTAAAGCTCAACTTGAAGCAAAACAAGACTCAGACGAGTTCAACCCCCCAAGTTTTTCTGATCTTTCTGAAGAAGAGAAAGAGGCTTTCCGCAAGCGGAGAGCCAAGAGACGCAG
>PBPU01000071.1 GCA_002724825.1 Acidimicrobiaceae bacterium | reverse complement strand
TTGTTTCCAAAATAAAAAATTTTACTGATTGTTGGTTTGAATCAATCACAGAGTGTTAATGGCGACTAGCGTGTCGTGAAACCGGCACAACGGTTTGTGATAATTTAATTTTTCAATCTGGAGGGAAAATGTTTAAAAAATGGAAGCTAATTGTCGCTCTTCTTGCGATGGTTGGCATGTTCGCTGCTCTCGGCACGGGATGCGGCGATGACGATGATGGTAGCAGCGACGTTAAAGCGGCGTTTATCTATGTTGGGCCACCAGGGGATGCTGGCTGGACATATGCACACGACCAAGGCCGAAGCTGTGCTGAAGAAGCAACCGGTGCAACGACATCGTATGTTGAGTCAGTACCTGAAGGGACTGCTGACTTCGCCAACTACTCAAGAGATTTCATTGACCAAGGCTACAACGTCATTATCGGGACCTCATTTGGTTACATGGATGACATGGAAGCTTTAGCAGCCGAATACCCCGAGGTTATTTTTGACCATGTCTCTGGTTACAAAAACAACGGATCCAACTTTGGCAACACGTTTGGCCGAATGTACGAGCCTCGATATCTCTCTGGTATCGTTGCTGGTTCTGCGACTACCTCCGGACAGATCGGTTATGTTGCAGCGTTCCCAATCCCTGAGGTAATCAGAGGAATCAATGCCTTCACACTTGGTGTTCGAAGCGTTAACCCTGATGCAACAGTAGAAGTAGTTTGGACAAGCACTTGGTTTGACCCAGTCGTGGAAGGCGACTCTGCCCAAGCATTGATTGACGCCGGAGCTGACGTTATTGCTATGCATCAAGACTCAACGGCTGCTGGTGAGAGAGCCGAAGCTGCTGGAGTCCGCTGGGTATCGTACAACTCAGACATGAGTGCCTTTGCTCCAAATGCGTTCCTTACCGCTCCTGTATGGGACTGGTGTGATCGCTATACCCAAATCATCAATGAAGCCGCAGACGGCACCTACTCAGGTGGAGCTTGGTGGGGATCAATGGCCGACGGAGTGGTTGACCTAGCCCCAATTGCTGATGATGTATCTGGAGACATCAAGGATCTAGTCGCTGAAAAGAAAGCAGCGATCGAAGATGGCTCTTTCCATCCGTTTACAGGTCCAATCAATGCTCAAGATGGAAGCGTTCTTGTTGCTGCTGGTGAGACCATGAGTGACGGTGACATGCTAGGAATGACCACCTTCGTTGAAGGTGTCATCGGCTCTACAGGCTGATAAAAATCTGACGCGACTGACGGTACCAGCGGCGTGTTCTGCTGGTACCGTCTCCGCGTCTGTGCAACTATTTAATTATGAGCAACCCTTTCGCTGTAGATCTTTCCAATATATGGAAACGTTTTCCGGGAGTAGTCGCGAACGCTGGAGCTTCACTCCAGGTCAAGAAAGGGACTATCCACGCAGTTTTAGGAGAAAATGGTGCCGGTAAATCAACCCTAATGAATGTCCTTGCGGGCATGTATCGACCGGATGAAGGAGAAATACGAATAGACGGTTCGCAACATTGGTTTCGGTCTCCATCTGATGCGCTTGCTGCTGGAATTGGGATGGTTCATCAAGAGTTCAAACTTGTTCCTTCTTTTACTGTTGCAGAAAATATTGTCCTTGGTGCTGCGGAGCGTATTATCCGAAAGGGATCTATTGAATCGCAAGTTGAGGAACTGGCTAAGCAATTCGGCCTCAATATAGATCCAGCGCGTCCGGTTTGGCAGCTATCTATGGGAGAGCGACAGCGCGTTGAGATTCTTAAGACTCTTTGGCGCAACGCCCAAATTCTTATCATGGATGAACCTACTGCGGTATTAACCCCTGGAGAAGCAGATGAGCTTGGGAATGTTTTACAAGAAATGGCCAACACGGGAAGGTCCGTCATTTTCATTAGCCATAAGCTCCACGAAGTTAAGGAATTTTCAGATGAAGCTACAGTGCTTCGAGATGGGAAAACGGTTGCAGCTTCATTAAAAGTTGAAGATACTGATACGTCTAAACTAGCTGGCCTTATGGTTGGCTCGTCTCCTGTAACTACCGACCGGCCCCCTCCACGCGAAAGAGGACCTTCATTACTTGAAGTTCGAGGACTTGAAGCGCTAGATGACCGGTACCTTTCTGCAGTTCATGATTTTAACCTTGACGTTCACAGTGGAGAAATAGTCGGAATTGCTGGCGTGTCAGGTAATGGACAGCGCGAGATGGCCCAAGCCATTGCCGGACTTAGGCCCATTAAATCCGGTACGGTCAAAATAAATGGAAATGACCTCACTAACGCACTCCCAGTAGAAAGATTCGGAGCGGGACTTGGATACGTTCCAGAAGACCGTCTTGGAGTTGGATTAGCGCCACGACTGAGTGTTACCGAAAACGCTATCCTTCGGAATTATAAAGGGCTGCGACAAGGCCCATTATTGATCGACGACAAGATGTCGAAACATTGTCGAGATATTGTCGAGAAGTTTGGGGTTCGGACCGGCCCCTTGGACGAACCAATAGCTGGTCTCTCTGGTGGAAATCTTCAACGGCTTTTGGTGGGAAGAGAATTAAGTGGGGAACCTAAAGTTCTAGTTGCAGCGCAGCCTACACGGGGACTAGATGTTCAAGGAGTCAAGGCTATACAAGACCTTTTGGTAGCGGAGCGTGCCGCTGGAGTCGCTGTTCTTCTTATCTCTGAAGACCTTGATGAACTCCTTACGCTTTCGGATCGCCTACTTGTCATGCATAGTGGAAAGATAGTTGGAGAGTTTGATCCGGTGAATTCTGAGCGTCATGACATCGGGGCAGCTATGGCTGGAGAGAGCCAAAAATGATGGGTCGCCTTGTTCTAGTTCGAAGAGAGCAAGCGATCAGAGGTGGGCAGCCACTGGCGTTTCTTATCGGTCTTGTCTCAGCTCTTGCAATTGGGATTCTCCTACTTGTTCTTTCTGGGCATGACCCTATGGCGGTATATGAGCGCATGTTTGATTCCTCGGTGGGTAGTCCAAGGTCATGGTCTATAACTTTAAATCGTGCGGTACCTCTCGGTCTTGCAGGATTAGCGGTTGCTGTGGCGGGAAGCATGGGGCTTTGGAATATCGGTGCCGAGGGACAAATCCTCGCTGGAGCTATGATGGCTGCTTGGATGGCGAGAATCGGTGAAGGATGGCCAAGCCCACTTCTAATTACTATCATGCTCCTCGCTTCGATCCTTGGTGGAGCTTTGCTTGGGTTAGGTCCAGCCGTCGCCCGAGCACAAATAGGCGTTAATGAAATCATTACCACACTTATGTTGAATGAGGTTGCCCTCCGCTTACTTCAGTGGCTTATTCATGGACCATGGAAAGACCCTGAATCAAAAGGATTTCCTTTAGCTCCGATGCTACCGGGTGAGGCTCGCCTCCCGGATCTATTCGAACGGGCGCATTGGGGAGCGNTAATTGCGCTAGTAGTAATTGCCCTTTTCGGCCTTGTAGCAAGCAGAACGGCATGGGGGTATGAGCTTCGTGTAGCTGGGTCATCTGGTGCAACAGCTAGGTATGCGGGAATTTCCTTGAAACGCAAGATTATGACTGTTTTAGTTTTAAGTGGAGGGATTGCNGGACTTGCTGGAGGAATAGAACTCTCTGGCAATGCAGATCGCATNGTAGAAGGAATATCAGCAGGATATGGTTTCGCGGGNATTATTGTTGCGGCNCTTGCCCTTATGAGGCCATCAGGGGTCGCAGCAGTGGCCCTACTCTTTGGAGCAGTGCAGGTTGGAGGGCTTAGCATCCAGACAATGGGAGTNTCATCATCTGTTTCGACNATNCTGCAAGCTCTCATTCTCTTTGGCGCAATCGGAGCTGGTGTATTTAGTCGTTACAGCCTAAAACGTGTTCAAAAAGAGAAACAGGTAAGTAAGGAGGGTCCAAGTGAGTGAAGCGTCAATGATCGGGCTGCTAACTGCGGCTGTTTCTTTTGGAGCCTTGTTGTATCTTGCTGCCCTTGGTGAGCTCATTTCAGAGAAAGCTGGCATTCTTAACCTCGGAGTCGAGGGGATGATGGCCATGGGAGCTGTAACTGGATTTATGGTAGCCCTTGAAACCGAAAATGCGTGGCTGGGACTNATAGTAGCCATGCTGGTTGGTGCATTCTTCGCCCTCATCCATGGACTATTCACTGTTATTCTTGGAGCAGAACAAGTCGTTTCAGGACTATCGCTAACTATTCTCGGCCTTGGGATGGCAGCATTTGTAGGAAAGAATGCTGTCGGAAGGCCCCCTGGAGCAGTTCTTGCNCCGGTCGATTGGGGTTCNTTGTCGGACATTCCGTGGGTAGGGCCGATTNTATTCTCTCAATCTCCAATTGTTTATTTCGCAGTTGTATGTGGCGCTACAACATCTTTTGTTCTTACTAGAACTCGAACCGGATTAGCGCTTCGAGGGGCTGGCGAATCCGCTTCAACCGTTGATGCCTCTGGNCATTCAGTCGTTCAGCTCCGTTTGGGTGCTGTTGCCATGGGTGGCGCTTTAGCCGGAGCATCTGGTGCTTATTTAACCCTGAGTCTTACTCCTCAGTGGACCGAAGGAGTCACAGCTGGAAGAGGCTGGATAGCAGTAGCATTGGTTATCTTCGGAGCGTGGCGTCCAGGCAGNTGCGCCATTGGAGCGCTTCTTTTCGGTGCACTACTAGCATTGAAGACCAGATTACAAACATTTGGCGTCGATTTTTCTCCGATTCTGCTTTCTATGATCCCGTACGTNCTCACCATCGGCGTTCTTATTGTCATTTCCATCCGNGCCAGAAACCGGCCTTCTTCTGCACCAGCAGCTCTTGGTCAGGCGTACCGCAGAGAAGAAAGATAACCATAAAGCACTGAAAAGTGTNGNAAAACTAAGAAAAGTAAACTTTCCTAGTTTATTTGCCCNTTTAATGAGCACATAGCGGATGTTCCGACTAGTGTTTCATCCGAGTCGGAAATCTTCCGGCAGATATTCACCAAGTGGAGGGGAATAATGTTAAAGAAATGGAAGCTGATCATCGCGNTTTTCGCNGTGNTTGGTATGCTCGCTGCTTTCGGTACTGGATGCGGTGACGACGATGATAGCGGCAGTAGCGCCTCGGAAGCACCAGCTGAAGAAGCACCAGCTGAAGAAGCACCAGCTGAAGAAGCANCAGCTGAAGAAGCAGGCCCTGCATGCCNAGATGGAGAGAGCAACGGAGACGGTGTNACCGCAGGACTTGTNTTTGACATCGGNGGACGTGGAGATCAGTCNTTCAATGACTCTGCAGCAGCAGGAATNGAATGTGCAAAATCTGTACTCGGAATTGAATTTAGTGAATCATCNCCTAANGANGANGGNTCAAACCGTGCAGAACTTNTGCAACTACAGGCTGANAACAACCCNATTGTAATCGCAGTAGGATTCTTGTTCGCTGNNGANGNAGCAACTGTTGCGGCAAANAATCCAGATACAAACTTTGCCGTTATTGATGANGCNATGATGGACTTNGANGCNGGAGNNCCAATAGCNGANAACGCNGNAGGNCTAACCTTNGCNGANCATGAGGGGTCATTCCTNGTCGGAGCAGCTGCNGCNTTGAAGACAGAGACGAAAACTGTCGGNTTTATCGGTGGTGTGTGCTGCTTTGGTNTNATTGAGAAGTTTGAAGCNGGNTTCACNGCTGGTGTGAAAGCCGTGGACCCNGATATCACTATNATCTCCCANTACATCACGGAGTTCCCAGATTTTGATGGNTTTAATGCTCCAGACCGTGCCAAAGAGATTGCNGCNGCCATGTACGCAGANGGNGCAGANATNNTCTACCACGCNGCTGGTGGATCGGGCGCAGGTATGTTTGAAGCNGCAAAAGAGGTAAGCGAAAGCACTGGNTCNAANGTATGGGGNATCGGCGTTGACNCTGANCANTANNACANGGTTGACGAAGCNGTNAGAGAATATGTCCTAACTTCTATGCTCAAGAGAGTTGACAATGCNGTCTTCCTCGCNATNCAAAGNCANATCNATGGAACATTCCAAGCCGGCCAAACANCATTCGGCCTAAGNGACGATGGCGTCGGATACTCAACATCAGGNGGATACNTTGATGATATTGTCGACGAACTCGAAGCTTTCAAAGCTGACATCGTTGCAGGGAACATCACAGTTCCAGACTCAATGGAATAATTGAGTTACTAACTAAAAAATACTCATAACGAGTGAGGCTGGTCCTTCACCACAGTTGTAAAACTGGGTAGGGTGTGGGATACCAGCCTCACTCGTTGCATATACAAGGAAAAGTCTTGGAACCAGCAATTGAACTTATCGGAATAACGAAAAGGTTTCCNGGAGTTCTCGCGAACGACAACGTTAATCTCACTGTGGAGAAAGGTGAAATTCATGCCGTCTGCGGTGAAAACGGAGCTGGTAAATCAACCCTGATGAAAATCCTCTATGGCATGCAGCCTGCTGACGAAGGAACAATGAATCTTTTCGGNGAGCGACAGACTTTCCAGTCACCGAATGAAGCTATAGAGGCGGGGATAGGCACGGTGCATCAGCACTTTATGCTAGCGAACCAATTAACAGTTCTCGAAAACGTCATTCTCGGTGCAGAGCCAACGCAAAAAGGCGGAATAATTGATTTTAATTCCGCAAGTAAGCACCTTGACGAAGTCGGGAAAGCTTACGGACTTACAGTTGACCCTTACGACTTGGTAGAAAGTCTGGAAGTTGGTGAACGACAACGAGTAGAAATAATTAAAGTACTTTTTAGAGGCGCAAAAATTTTAATCTTTGACGAGCCAACTGCTGTCCTTGTCCCTCAGGAGGTAGAAGAGCTTTTCCGGAACATGAGAGAGCTTAAAGCTAATGGTGCAACTATCATTTTCATCGACCATAAGCTCGAAGAAGTCCTAGAGATTGCTGACACAATCACGGTCCTCCGACAAGGGAAAACAGTCGCTACTGTCAAGCCATCTGACGTTTCAGCTACTGACCTTGCAGAATTGATGGTGGGTTCAGAGCTTCCAAAACCACAGATCACCGATTCAGAAATTAATGAGGCGATTGGTTTAGAGCTGGACAATGTTACTGTACTTGACGAAGACGAACGACCAATAGTAGACGCTGTGTCGATAGAGGTACGACAGGGTGAGATTCTAGGAATAGCAGGCGTCGAAGGAAATGGCCAACACGAACTAGTAGGGGCGATCTTAGGAACCCAAAAGATAAATAATGGTAGCGTTCATATGGCAGGTAGCGACATTACTAGCGACTCTGTTCGGTCACGGCGCGAAAACGGCTTAGGATACATCCCTCAAGACAGGCAAGAAGAAGGATTGCTCCTAACAGCTCCACTGTGGGAAAATGCTGCTCTGGGTCACCAAACCGTAAAACCTTTCTCTGGAGGATGGAAGCAATGGTTCATTGACAGAGAAGGATCTCGCTCGCAAACTGAGCGCATACGAAGTGACTTCGATGTGCGAACTCCAAACGTTGAAGTGTCGGCCCATGCCCTATCGGGCGGTAACCAGCAGAAACTAATAGTCGGTCGTGAAATGGTATCAGAACCTTCAGTTCTGGTAGCTTCTCATCCAACTCGCGGCATAGACGTCGGCGCTCAAGCATCAGTGTGGGAACAAATACGCCAGGCACGGTCTCAAGGACTCGCTACTCTATTAATTTCAGCTGACCTTGATGAACTTATCGGCTTATCAGATCGAATAGTCGTAATGTTTCGG
>PBPU01000070.1 GCA_002724825.1 Acidimicrobiaceae bacterium | reverse complement strand
TGGGGAGAACTCGGCGTGGATGTTGTCATTGAGTCGACAGGTATTTTCGCAGACAAAGAAAAGGCTCAACCTCATCTAGATGCTGGAGCCCGAAAGGTAATTATTTCAGCACCTGCAACATGTGACGCTACCTTTGTCGTTGGAGTCAATGACGATGATTATGATCCCGCAAAGCATCATGTGATATCTAATGCATCTTGCACAACAAACTGTTTCGTTCCGATGATCAAGGTTCTAGACGATGCTTTCGGCGTTCAAGAAGGCCTTATGACTACTACCCACGCTTATACCGGCGATCAAGCAATAGTTGACGGACCACACAAAGATTTAAGACGGGCGAGAGCTGCTGCAGTTAATATTATTCCAACGAGCACAGGTGCAGCACGCGCCACTGGTTTGGTATTGAAGAAAATGCAGGGAAAACTTGATGGCATTGCAATGCGAGTCCCTATCCCTGATGGGTCAGTAACCGACTTCACCGGACTCCTTAAAAAAACCCCTTCTGTGGAAGCAGTAAACGCTGCGTTCAAAGAAGCTGCCAGCAAAGGCCCTATGAGGAAAGTATTAGACTACAGCGAAGATCCTCTTGTTAGTGCCGATATTGTCGGTTCTCCAGCTAGCTGCACGTTTGACGCAGGGTTGACGATGACTCAAGGAAAGCTCGTCAAAATATGCGGATGGTACGACAATGAATGGGGGTACTCCAATCGGTTAGTTGACTTAACCAAAATCGTTGGTACACGCCGCTCGAAGAAGTCAAAAAAGCGTTGACTTTCACGAAAGTTGCGTAAGTGGATCTCCCATCCTTAGAGGATTTAGGTAACTTAAACGGGAAAAATGTTCTCGTTCGTACGGACTTCAATGTTCCAATCGATTCTGGAGAGATCATTGATGACTTTCGAATTAAGGCTGCTATTCCTACGTTGAAGTACTTGCTCGAAGCAGGAGCAAACGTCACTGCTTGCAGCCACCTTGGACGACCCAATGGAACGCCGGATCAGAAATATGCGATGGCTCCTGTGAAAAGACGCCTCCAAGAATTATTGCCTGCTGTGACGCTACTTGAGAATTTGCGATTTAATCAGGGAGAAACAGCAAATGATCAGAGCTTTGTTAACGACCTCATTGCTGATCAAGATGCGTATGTCAATGATGCATTCGGGGCGTCTCATAGATCGCATGCATCAATCGTCGGGCCCCCAAAGGTCTTGCCATCGGCCGCAGGGCGGTTACTTTTCAAAGAAGTTGAAGTGCTGACCGCACTCCGAAATTCACCACGCCGTCCATTTGTGGCTATCCTCGGCGGCTCAAAAGTGAGCGACAAGATAGGAGTGATTGATGCTCTCCTTGAAGTAGTAGACGAACTGATTATAGGTGGAGGAATGTGTTTCACTTTCCTTAAAGCCAAAGGTCATGAAGTCGGGTCATCGCTATTAGAGCATGACTATGTCGGATATTGCGGTGAGTTGCTTGACAACGGAGCACCGATACGTCTTCCTCATGACATCACAGCAATGGATAGCGATGGAAAAATAGGAGAACCAACTTTTGGGGGAGTTGTCAGGCAAGTAGGGGTGGAAATTCAAAATGGTTGGATGGGCTTAGACATTGGCCCAGGAACCGCCGCAGAGTTCGGGGATCGTATCGCTGAAGCTAGAACAATCTTATGGAACGGACCTATGGGCGTGTTCGAGGATGAACGATTTGCTGCAGGGACAAAACATATCGCTATGTGCATGGCAGAAAACAACGCTGCCTTTACCGTTGTAGGTGGTGGCGATAGTGCTGCAGCAGCGAAGCAATTTAATCTTGAAAATCAAATGGATCATGTCTCAACCGGTGGTGGAGCGAGCCTTGAATTGATCGAAAAAGGAGATCTTCCGGGCCTTATCGCATTAAGGGAATCACTATAAGGTATGTTAGAAAATACCTTTAGTTAGATAGGGAGTAAAGAACTTGACTCGGAAACCACTAATTAGCGGCAACTGGAAAATGCATCTAAACCATTTTGAAGCTATCCAGATTGTACAAACCCTCTCTTATCAGCTGGATGACAATGACTATCAAGCCTGCGATGTTTCAGTCCATCCTCCCTTTACGGATCTTCGCTCTGTTCAAACTGTTTTGGAATCGGATAGGATTCCTGTCTCACTAGGAGCTCAACACTGTCATTTCGAAGAAAAGGGAGCATTTACCGGAGAAGTTTCTCCCGGGATGCTCGAAAAACTTAATGTCAAATTTGTTATTGTAGGCCATTCTGAACGGCGGGAAGTATTTGGCGAAGACAACGAAATGGTAAATATGAAAGTTAAGTCAGTGTTTAAACACGCCATGATTCCAATCCTTTGCGTCGGAGAAACTATCGAAGAGCGAGAAGAGGGGCAAGCCCAATCAAAGGTTCAAGGTCAGATAAAAGCTGGTCTAGCGGGAATTGGCAAAGAAAGAATTTCTTCTATGGTCATAGCGTATGAACCTATCTGGGCCATCGGGACAGGAATGACGGCAACACCGGCTGATGCTCAGGAAATGTGCGCATTTGTTCGAAGCTGCGTCCATGAAATCGCCGGTAGCGCCGCTGCAAACACTATCCGTATCCAGTATGGAGGATCGGTAAAGCCAGTCAATGCTGCGGAACTCTTAACCCAGCCAGATATCGATGGGGCGCTAGTCGGGGGCGCTTCCCTTGACGCCGAGAGCTTTGCACGCATCGTTAAATATCGATTGCACTAGCTACAAAGTCCTTGGTTTAAGCATTTTCCAAGCTAAGTAAGTGCCTAACTAGTCGATTAACAGGGTACCATGCAGTTTCATGACTATATTTCTTGTGATTCTTGATGTCAGCACTGCTTTAGCATTAGTTGCTCTTGTTCTACTGCATAGTGGGCGAGGCGGGGGCCTATCTGACATGTTCGGTGGAGGTCTTGGTTCACAAGCTGCTGGATCAACTGTTATCGAACGTAATCTTGACAGGATCACTATCATCCTTGCGCTCGTCTTTTCCTTTACCACTTTGGCGCTTGCGCTGATGTTAGACGAGTAAAGAAACTATCCTTTTCGTCTAATTCGTCTTTGCGCTGCCACTATTTTTCTTGTGCAGATACACTGACAAGGCGTTACTTGTCGGAGTGGCGGAATTGGCAGACGCGCTAGCTTGAGGGGCTAGTGCCCGTTACGGGCGTGGGGGTTCAAGTCCCCCCTCCGACACAGGTGCATGTGACCCTAACAAAATGTTTCCGGAGTATTAAAAAACCATCGAATTGTTGTTGCTATTGAAAAGCTCACCTAAGGTCTGCACAGACTAACTGTCATCGGCAAGGAGTGAGTACTATGCAGAATAAAATCAGGATGCACGACGGCATTTGTGGAGTCGCCTACATGATAAGCGTGATTCTCGCCGCAGCTGTATCAATCCAGTGGTTATGGATTGCTGGAGTTGTAGCTGGACTGCAAATAGTTAGCCCCTTTACACGTTTCTGCCCTGTTTATTTCACGCTAAATAAACTGATGCCAGATACAGAACCTATTCAAGATGGCAGTCGGTAAAAAATAAATCAAAGATAAAACAAATATAGAAAGAGGTCCCATGACGTACATGAGTGGATTAATAGTTCGTGCAGCCGATACAGGGCGGCTGCTCGCAGATATGGATGCTTTCGGACGCGCAGCGTTTGAAGAGGCAGGAGCACAGAACCTATGGATTACCCAAAACGTGATGGCAGGTGAAAGTGCTGGAGAGATCGGCATAGCAGCAGATTGGGATAGTGTTGACACTGCAGTTACTGCTCCCGATGAGATGAGGGCTATGCCAGAATTTGTCGAATCTATGCAAGCCGCAGGAATTCAAACTCTTCGGAGGAGTCTCATGGATGTCCGAATGGAGCGGGGCACCTTGGATGGGAAGTTCGGAAGTTTAATCGTAAGCGCTGGCAATCTCGCTGAAGATGAAGAAGCAACAGCAGATGCTATCTGGGCACATATGGAGAAGGGAACAAATGGAATTCGTTGGACGCAAGCAGTCGCAGCGGGACCATTGACAGGGATGTACGTTACTATCTCTACATCTGACTCCCTAGATGCCTTAATGGCAGCAAGTAACCAGATGTTCGCTGATCCAGCGATCCTCGGAATGATGGCAGAGCAAAATTTCCAGCTTATTCAGCGGTCTCTTTTTCGAAGACTTGCTTAATCTTCGCCCATTACCGGGAAACCCATGCGGTTGTTGCAGAAAATATCATAGGGAACTTTCGTTTCTGTTCAATTCTGAGTAGTTGCAACCCACTTGAGCGAACAGGCTAAAGTGTGGTGATGGCAGATTTCAGGATCGAAAAAGACACCTTGGGGGAGATAGAGGTCCCCGAAGAAAAATACTGGGGTGCTCAGACTCAACGAAGTATTCACAACTTTGAAATCGGTAATCATCGTATGCCGATAGAAATTATCTATGCATTCGCTTACCTAAAGAAGGCTGCAGCGCTAGTTAACGCTGAGTTAACTGACTTCTCTCAGCAAACAGCGCAGGCCATTTCTGATGTTTGTGATGAGATCCTCGCAGGGCAACATGATGAAGAATTTCCACTTGTTGTCTGGCAGACCGGGTCAGGGACACAAAGCAATATGAATGTTAATGAGGTCATAGCGAATCGCGCAACAGAACTCTTAGGTGGGGACTTTACGAAAGAAAAAATAGTTAGCGCTAACGANGATGTAAATAAAAGTCAAAGCTCGAACGATACCTTCCCTACAGCGATGCANCTAGCCGTCTATAGCAAAATTACTAATGAAACGATTCCCNGTATTGAGCTTCTCCATGAAACCTTGGCAAGCAAGGCAGCCGAGTTNATGATGATCACNAAAACGGGGCGAACACATCTTATGGATGCAACACCGTTGACACTAGGTCAGGAGTTCAGTGGGTATGCCATGCAGCTTCAAAGGGGGATAGAAGCGCTACACGACTCGCTCCAGAGGGTGCGTGAGATAGCGCTCGGAGGAACTGCTGTAGGAACAGGGCTTAACACNCCGAAAGGGTTCGANAAGAANGTCGCCCAGAAAATCTCTGAATTAACAGGCCTTCCTTTTGTAACTTCTGAGAACAAGTTTGAAGCGTTAAGTGCTCATGATGCGATGGTGGAGATAAGTGGGAGTCTGAAAAGAGTGGCCGTAAGTCTGATGCATATCGGAAATAACATCCGTATGCTCGCCAGTGGGCCACGCTGCAGCATAGGAGAAATTTCTCTTCCAGCGAACGAACCTGGCAGCTCAATCATGCCCGGGAAAGTGAACCCTACCCAATGTGAAGCGCTTACAATGGTAAGCGCCCAAGTGATCGGAAACGATACCGCTGTAGCTGTATCCGGAAGTCACGGCCACTTTCAGTTAAATGTTTTCAAACCGGTCATGGCGCACAACGTTCTCGAAAGCGCTCAACTTCTTGCCGATGCATGCAGAAGTTTCAATGATCATTGTGCAGTTGGAATCGAGCCCAACATGGCCCGGATAGAAGGATTACTTAGCCAAAGTCTGATGCTCGTGACTGCCCTGAATAATCACATCGGTTATTACAAAGCAGCGGAAATAGCTCAAGCAGCTCATTTAAATGGAACGACANTACGNGANGAAGCTATAGGCCTTGGTTATCTTAGCGAANAAGAATTTGACGAAATTGTCGACCCAGAAAAAATGGTCGGCGAAATAAATTAAATAAGGGAGTAAGAGAATATGGCGACAAAATCAATAATTACTGGACTGGTNCTGATTGTGTTGGGGGTGGTTGTAACAGTCGCCTCTGATTCCAGCAGCGCTACTTCGTTAATTCCTGCTTTTGTAGGAGTGGTCTTTGTACTTCTGGGTGTAGCCGGAAGAAAAAACCCCGATCTCAATCATCACTTTATGCATGGCGCCGCGATGCTGTCCCTGCTNGCAGTTCTTGGTAGTTTGGGATCCTTGATAGGAAGNTCTGGCTCAGCTTGGGCAGTGTTCTCTCAGATAGCAACTTCAGTAATATGTGCCTTCTTTCTCGTTCTAGCAATCCAGTCGTTTAAAGAAGCTCGAGCAGCCCGTGAACTCGAAGGCGCATAAAAGGTAGCTGATGTCCGAAGAAATTCTCTGGCCTCCCCAAGAAAAGAATCAAGAAACAGCGGAAGAGAAACCGGCGAAATCACCCGAATCTAGCAAGCAACCTGAAATTGAGATTACGCCTGTGGATCCGGCTTTCGCTAACGCTCCAATGGTGAGTCTTTCAGAGGCTGCTAGGCAGACAAATAAGTCGCGCGGGACTATTCGCAATTGGCTAGTGGAGGGGAAAGTGCCTGGAGCGAGAAGGACAGAGGCAGGTTGGCAAATTCCAGTTCCATCATTGGTGGCGACAGGGCTATGGGACAGAACGTCACCACCAGATGAAGTGAAAGAACCGCCTGTGATAGACAGGCTTTCAGAACTTGAATCTGAGCTCGCCAGAGCACGCATGGAGCTTAATTCAGAGAAAAAACTTCGTGAGGCTGCTGAGAGAAATGCTGAGGATCTCCGAGTTGCTATGCGTATGCTAAACGCCGGACCACAAAGCCCTGTAGACAAGGAAAGTGTCAGTCATCAGGGGAGACCAACTCAAGATAGGTGGGAATTAACGCCAGCTTCAGTTGTCGACGCAGTGCAAAGATTTCGAAGGAAAATTTTAGGCTGAGGCTAGTCTTTAGGGTCAAGATGGACAAAAGCTGGAGCTCCAGCCATAAACGGCCCTATTAGGTCTAGCATTCCGGTCTCGACACGCCACTGCAAGTAGGCTTCCTGGGCACTACGATCGCTCCATTTTTCCCATAAAATAACAGTATCGGTTGCTTCCATATTCACGAATGTTTCAACGCTTTCGCAACCTTCGAACGCTCTGGTATCTGATAAAGCGGGTAACAGGACGTCGAGAAAATCTGGCCCTTTGCCTTCAAGGCATTTAAATTCAACATATACGGTGTGGCTCATTTGGAACTCCTTTTCGNAAAAGCGTAGGAGGAATAAATATCTTCGACAAATCAAAACTGNTTGAAGAGAAGCAAAGCAAGGAATTGCAGCGGAAAGAATGCTTTCACTGCGTTAAGATAAAGAGGTAGCTCTATATAGGGATTCGAAATAATGGGAAATGGCATTAATCAAAAAGAACTCAACGAAATTAAAGAGCTTGTCTGTGGTGAAGTCGACGCACGAGCGTCAATGCTGATAGAAGCATCGCATGCGATACACGAAAATCCGGAACTCAATTTTGAGGAGCATTTTGCCCATGAGCTCCTGACGGGGATTCTAGAAGATGAAGATCTCTCACCTACTCGAAAAGCATATGATCTCGATACAGCATTTGAAGCGAATATTGAAGGAACTGGGCCGACTGTAGCTGTGCTTTGTGAGTATGACGCCTTGCCAGATATTGGCCATGCTTGCGGCCATAATATTATTGCAACCGCTGGCCTCGGAGCAGGCTTAGCAGCTGCAACTGTGGCTAAGAGAATGGGAGGAAGTTTACGGATCCTCGGAACACCAGCAGAAGAGGGAGGAGGAGGAAAAGTTTTTATGGGCGATAGGGGAGCCTTCGACAAAGTTGATGCTGCTCTAATGGTCCACCCTGCTTCTGTTGATCTTGTAAGAATGAATACTATAGCTATTCACCGGCTCCAAGTTGAGTACGAGGGACAAGCAGCTCATGCAGCTGCCTCTCCACATAGAGGGAAAAACGCACTCGACGCAGCAGTCCTCGGATATCAAAATATTGCTGCCCTTCGACAGCACATTAGGCCAGATGAACGAATACACGGTATTTTTACTGATGGTGGAAGAAAGCCAAATATTGTTCCTGAGTATTCTTCGATGGAATGGTATGTTCGTTCAAAAAACATGAGGACTTTGGAACCTTTAAAGAAACGGGTTCTTAGCTGCTTAGAAGCTGGAGCCATGGCATCGTCGTGTACGATGTCACACTCTTGGGTTGACCCCTATTATGCGGACATGGTTGACAATGAAACTATTTGCACGTTGTATGCTTCAAATGCCCATCGGTTGGGAAGGGACCCGATTGAACCCGACAGCGAGAACAAAGTTATAGGTAGTACAGATATGGGGAATGTTAGTTATCTAGTTCCTTCTATACATCCGATGATAAGCGTGGCTCCTTATGGAGTGCCGATACACACTCCGGATTTTGCGAATCATGCTCGAAGTGAATCAGGAGATAGCGGTGTGATTGATGGGGCGAAGATTCTTGCAATGACTGTTGTGGACTTATGGGCGAATAATGGAAATATAGAAGCTGCTCAGCAGGAGTTCGCTTCTGCTATTTCATAGCAACCTTAGGTGAAGGGATAGCTTCTTCAGGGTGAACATTCTTTGCTTCTACTTCGACAAAGGCGGAAATTGTATATGGAGTTGATGTATCGTGCTCTTTGGCAAGAGTCAAGGCTAGACCCAGAAGCTTCAATTAGAGAAACTCTTTCTAACTGGAGCGCCCCGCAGTCAGTAGAAGTGTTGAATGCAAGCGGGGATAGTGGCCTTGCTGTAACAGAGATGCGATCAAGCTTTGAAAGGGATAGACGGGTTACAATACGAGTTACTCGTCGTGATGAGAAACAGTATGTCTGGGTTGATGTAGAGAATTTTTCTTCGTCTACTGAACTGGAATCGATGGATAAGATCCAGAGCCTAATTCAAGACCTTATAGATGACTCTGAAAAAAATCATGGAAATCCAAGGCGTGGGGAGATACGTTTTCAGAGCCGAGTACAAATTGCCGGCCCAGCTGCTGTGAAGTTGATACCTCAATCGAATCGCAAAGCAGCAATTATTTGCATCGCTCATGACCCGCTTCGCGAAGAAGACCAGAAGAAGCTCGCAAAGCTTCTTGCGCAACAGTTCGCAGGCTCAGCCTTAGTCGTTTATCTTCCTCCGGGCGATCTCGGGAGGTTCCAAAATGGAATAGGAAGCCATTTATCTCTGTACCCAGGCGAAATCCGGATATATCCACCTGCTACGAAAGATTCACGGAATGTAATTTCCATCCCGCCTATAAGTGCAGCAAATATTCAAAAAACAAAACATGAGAAGATATCAGCAAGAGTTCTTCAAGCTCTTCAATCAAGCCTTGTCGCTACTCCAGTGCCTCAGATCTGTGAGGAGGGCGCGCGCCTTCTCCGAGGTTTCCAAAGTCCTGATGACCAAAAGATGCAAGACAGAAAAAATATAGATTTTGAGAATTTACTTAAAGAAAATGAGCGTCTGCGGCAGACTGTGGCCTCCTTGCATTCGGATAGGGATCATGACCTTGAAGCAATCGATCACCTTGAAGATCAGCTACGGAATACAAAGAGAATGATGCAAGAGTCGGAAGACTGGTGGAGGGGGCTTCTTGATGAAGAAAGTGCAAAACGGGTAGCTGCCGAGGAGGAGCGAACTGACGTTGAGCTACGTTTTATAGATTTTGCTTTATCTGAAAATCTTAAACGTATGCGTAAAGAGTCTGTCTATTCAATTTCGTCAATTACGGAAGCCCTTGAAAGAGGGAGAACTGTTCTTAGAAAAGTTGAAATACCACATAATGTTTCTAATATGCTCGAAGACCTCGAAGGGAATCAACGATCACGGACTTGGGGGAGATCAATTTGGGACGCACTATTGGCCTTCAACGTATTTGCTGAATCTCAATTTAATGGGAATTTTTTAAAATGGTGTGAAACGAGTGGCGATGCTTTCGTTTGGCACGCGCAGAACATCTCAATGCGGGAATCAGAAACTGTCCATAGTAATGAACGGCTGAAGAGCCAACGTATCCTCCCAGTAGCGATCGAAGTTGACCCGACTGGGAAGATATTCATGGAGGCTCACCTTAAATTTGGAGGTACCTCGGCACCTCGCTTGTACTTCTTTGACGATTCGAAAGGGGTTACTGGGAAAATTCATATCGGTGGTTTGGACCCACACAGTAGGTGGGAGAATACAACAACTTAAATAGCGGAGTTATAGAATGTCTTCTTCTGTGTCACGATCTCGCTGGTATTGGAGGAATTTCAGGCTTGCTAGAACTAAGACCACGGCAACAATCCCTATGATGATCCATAGGATTCTTACACCGCCGCTGCCTGTGCTTTCCGATGTCATGGAAATATTTGCCTTTGCAAATGGTATTGCGGCAGAACCATCTAATGTTTCGAAGAGATCTATCTCCCATGTTAAGCGTGATCCAACCTGCTCATCCGCGTTATGTTCCATGATCTTGCCGGGAAGTTCTAACGAGATCACATACTCTGGCTCTGGAATACCCAATAACGTTAGAAGCAAACGGGGGTCCATGTCGTCAGCTCCCAAGGCAGAATCATTATCAAGTCCAGATCCATCATCCAGCATTTCGTCCCATTTAAAAGTGAGGATATTTCCGTTAACGCTCAATGGGAAACTATCATCGCCTGCATCAATTAAACTTTGACCAAATCCAGTAAAGTCTGCGCTAAATCTAAATCCGCACCACTCATCATCTTCGAATTCTTCAGCAGTTGCATTGCCAGGTATATCTTCAAATAAATTTACCCCAGTGTCTTCTCCCTCAAAGGCAGTTTCACAATCAAACGCTTCGGTATCTGTTGATTCTTCACCAAAAACTTCTCCTAGTTTTTTGCTAATCGCCATGCTTCCCTCGATTGAACCAGTCCCATCTGTATTCACAACCATAGAGAAGTCAGCTTTAAAGCAGCTAGCGCATAGAGCAGCAATTAACGAGAGGGTGAAAAGAATTTTAAGAGTTCGAAAGAAAAGCATGCCCAATGATAGTTGAAGTGATCTTTAGAGGCGTTCAAAAGCAATTTTTGCACAGTCTCCTGTTTCGATTGTGATAGTCAGAGGATCTACTATCAGTTCTGAAGCCCCTTCTTTCTCGATATAGGCGAGTACGGCTGCTGATGAAAGGGAAGACACTACTGCAAGTAGAGGGCGGTTATCGGAAGCTCCGGATCGAGCGCATTTTTCAGCGTATTCTCGTTCAAGTGTCCATGACCACCCTGAGATATTTGCCTGCTGCCCTCCTCTAAAAATAGTTACATACTCAGTGAGAGATAAGAGTCTAAGGTTTTCTTCTGGTGTCATGAACTTGGATCGAAGGTGAGTATGTTGAGAGAAAAGCGCTCCGAGAACATTGTCACGCTCTGAAAGGTTCCCTTCGAAGTAGGAAGTGAAATGCTCACAGTGATCCCAAACGTTTCGCCATAAAGGCCAGTAATCCTCTGCACTTATTATCCCGTTTTTGAAGTCTCTATAGAAATCTCTAAATTGGTCCACCTACTTATCTTAGGTAGTGACTTGATGGGACTGCTATATGTGGAAAGCGACAGCAATGACTTGAGCGGCTACTCTCTGAATACTGTGCTGTAACAAGGGGGATTTATGAAAGTTATGCTTACAGGCGGGACAGGGGTTATCGGTGGGCATCTGCTACGGGCATTAACTTCCGTTGGCCATGATGTCCGTTTGCTTGTCCGTGATGCGGAGAAGTTAGAAAGGATGATAGGGCTTCAAGGTATTGAAGCGGAAGTTGATTACGTTATTGGCGATATGGTAGATCCAGCTACAGTTCAAGCATCTCTGGAAGGGTGCGATGCTTGTATTCATGCAGCTGCTTTCACGAGCTTGGATCCTTCCCTGATGGATCAGGCGCTTGCTATAAATGGACCAGGGGCACAACTGATTCTGGACACTGCCCACCAGCAGGGGTGTGATCCGATTATTCATGTTTCAACAATGTCAGTAATCTTTCCACCAAGCGGGGATCTGTTATCAGGCGAAGATCCGGTACATGGAGGTGGAAATCCGTATAACGCTTCAAAAGCTGTAGCTGAAGAGCACGCTAGGTCAATGCAAGCTGATGGAGCTCCGGTCAAAATTGTGTATCCAACTGGGGTCACTGGGCCACTCGACCTGGGCCTAAATGTATTAGCCGCTAATCTTGCCCCCACTTTACAAAGTGAAATCATGATGAGTCTGTCAAGCGGGGGGTGGTGTCTCGTTGATGTGAGAGATCTATCGCAGGCGATAGTGGGGATACTTACACCTGAAATGGGGCCGAAGCGGTATGTTGCAGGTGGAACGTTCATGGATTGGGATGAATTCCATGCGGTTATCTCTGAGGTTACTGGCCGTGATCGTGCCCTTCTTCCAACCCCACGCGAAGCTCTTGAGCAGATGGTAGACGCTGAAGCAGTAGAAATAATGCTAGGAATAGTGCCAGGTGACGATAAGCAGTTACTAGCAGATAGCGGACTGGGTTCATGGAGGCCCATTGAGGAAACACTCTCAGACACTATTGCTTGGCTGGTAGAGAATAATTACCTTGAACCAGAATGGGCCCCGAACTGTTCTTAGAATTTTAAGACAGGATCGTTACCGTACCTGTATCACCATTCACCCTAATTTCTGCCCCATCAGGAATCCGGCTAGTGGCTCCGGTCGCCGATACAACACAAGGTATGCCCAATTCGCGGCTCACAATGACAGCGTGGCTCATGGTTGCACCAACGTCAACGACAACTCCGCCAGCAGGAACAAATAATGGAGTCCAGGATGGGTCCGTGATCGGAGCGACAAGGATATCCCCCGGCTCGAGCCCCTTAGGGTCAGAAGGGTCAGTGATAACACGGGCTATACCAACTACGACCCCAGCGCTTCCCCCCATACCCTGAACTATTTTTCGCTCAGGGTAGTTGGTGTCCGTCGACTGCCACTTCTCTGCTGGGGGCAGATCCCCGTTAAACCAAAATGGGGGAGTAAGGTCAAAAAGTTGTAGATATTGCTTCTCGCGGTCGGATGCTTCTTTAGCCATATTTCCTTCGATGGCTTCCTCAAGTTCCTTGTCTTGAAGCATGAAAATATGCCTCTGATCTTCAAGGCGACCATCCTCAGCAAGGCGTCGACCAAGCTCGAGAGCAGCCAAGCGGACTTCATGAACTACTTTCACAATTGCCGTCTTGGCGTTTTCTCTGGCAGGAATAAAAACTGAGCTTGATGTGACGGCAATCTCAAGTGTCCCAGCTGAGGTTTCATCGCCGGAGACCATAGTGCGGAGCTCAGAAAGGGCGGTAGAAGACCTCTCTTTGGCTTCTTGATGGCGAATTTGGGGATCTTGGTCATCCGCAGCCAATCGCATACGGTCAATTAAAGCAAGCGCAAGCTCAGGGTTAGTTTCCCACGTTTGAGAACGCAATT
>PBPU01000010.1 GCA_002724825.1 Acidimicrobiaceae bacterium | reverse complement strand
CTTTGAAAACGTTTCAGCATGTTGTCTATCCACAGAGATCTTCCGTTCTGTATGCAGGAACACTTCTGGTTTTCCTCTATACCATCAGTGACTTTGGGGCTGTTCAACTTCTTCGCTACGACACACTCACTCGGAGCATCGCGACGGCGCAACTAGCAAACAAATCCCTTTCGTTGGCGTTGGGACTCTTTTTACTTGTTATAGCAGGGGTTGTCGTCTTCGCTGAACGAATGGTTTCAAGAACAACTCCCTCGGTAGGGCAAAGTGAAATCGGCCCACCATTGGAGTATGCTCTCGGCGGATGGAGGATCCCTGCTGTAGCTCTTGTGAGCTTTATCACGCTTCTATCGTTAGGGGCTCCCCTCTTTACCCTCGGTAAATGGGCATTTGATGGGGTACGTAGAGGGTCAGGGAACAGTCAGCCTTTGACGTTAGACGGAGGACAGATTTGGGAATCGACCTGGAATACCCTTTCTATAAGTGTGGTAGCGGGGTTAGCGGCGATCATTGCAGTTTTGCCTATAGCTATTCTGATCTCACGATTTAGAAGTAAGGTCGGAACGCTCGCCCACTTCCTTGTTATTGCCACGTTTGCCGTCCCGGGGATTCTTATTGCGCTATCAATGCGCTTTTGGTCACTGCAAACAGATTGGGGATACAACCTGTTTAATAACACAAAGGCGTTATTGGTATTTTCTTATGTTGTTCGTTTTGGGTCTTTGGCGATGGGTGTTGTTCTACTATCAGTAGCAGCTATTCCACGAAATCTTGAAGATGCCGGACAGACACTTGGTGTAACTCGCTTCTCACGTTTTGTTCGAATCAATCTTCCACTCATGGCCCCTGGATTAGGTGCTGCAGCTGGGCTGGTTATTTTGTCAACAATGAAAGAACTACCCATAACGCTACTGATCTCTCCTTTAGGATTCTCAACATTAGCGACTCGTATGTTCTCCTCATTTGAAGAAGCTTTTATTGCTGAAGCCGGAATCCTTGCAGTGATTCTCGTCGGTTTGTCCTCATTGTTGACGTGGACGTTAGTTATCCGGAAGTCGGACCATCTGTAAGGTCACCCAACAGTGACAAGAATACGCTGAGAGGCAAACGCTCCTACACCGACCTGATTACCCTTGACGTCAACCGTGGTTGTCCCGTCAGGAGAAACGGCAGTAACTGTGCCGTTTTCACCAGGAATGAGATTTGACTCCTCTAGAAATTCAAGTAGTCCCGGTTGGAACTCCAATTCCTCAGGTATACGTTCAATAACGAATCTGTTCCCGACATTAATCGCAGCTAGAGCAGATGTGCCTTTAGGAGCCTGATATTCGGACCCTGGAATAGGGTTTCCATGCGGACAAGTTGTTGGATCTTCTAGCATGCGGATAAAAGCCGCTTCCACTCTGGGAGAGACTACATGTTCCCACTTTCCCGCTTCATGATGTGCTTCTGCCCAACTTAAACCGAGAATATCGGTTAGGAATCTTTCTGCAAGGCGGTGACGTCTCACTACTTGCTTTGCAAGGCTTTTACCTTTGCTAGTTAAAAGGACTTTATTACCATCCATCTTTATTAATCCAGCGCCATCCATCTTTCTGATCATTTCAGAAACAGCTGGTCTCGAGACTTCAAGTCGTTCAACGATTCTTGCCTGAATAACATCGATTCCATCTTCGGCAAGTTCAAAAATCGTTTCGCAATATTCCTCGAAAGCTGGATGAAATTCTCTACTTTCGTATGCCATAACTCCACATTACTTGATTATTCTCCAAATTGATAGTGGAAAATAGGTCACTACGCATTTTCTTGAACTGTTTTCAATCGCTAGGGTGCGGAACTGTGGACCCTTCTATCGGCATCATCGTAAACCCCCGATCAGGGGGGGATATTCGACGAGCAGTCGCTGCAGCAGGGCGATCTACGGTTGAAGACAAGATCAGTATTGTACGGCGGATTATCCTCGGAGCGAGAGCGACTGGAATACATCATTTTCATGTCAACTATGAACCAATGCAGATAGTTCGTAGGGCAACAGAAACACTAAGAGATATCACGATCCACTATGTCAATGAACGGCTGCAATTCACAGAAGAGGACTCTACACTTGCCGCAAAAGAGATGAGCCAACGAGATGTTGCTTCTGTTGCTGTTCTTGGAGGAGATGGCACAAACCGCGCCGTCGTAAAAGGATGGCCAAGTATTCCTCTTCTTCCCGTATCAACTGGGACGAATAATGCTTTCCCAGAGTTCATCGAACCAACTGTTGCTGGAACAGCGATGGCGCTCGTAGCGCTAAACGTTGTTCAGTTGGACCAAGTTTCACAAAGGGCAAAGATTATTCATATCACTGCTGATGGCATAGAACCAGAAATCGCTCTCATTGACGCAGTTGCTGTTACAGATCCATACGTTGGATCTCTGGAACTTTTCCAACCAGAAACCATGAAGATCGGTCTCCTTACTCGAGCAGATCCAACCGCTATTGGTTTCTGTTCAATCGGTGGGCTTCTACACCCACTCTCACCCAATGAAGATAAGGGACTCTTTGTAGCATTTGCACCTGTGTCTGATCAGCGAACTTCTAAAATTGTTCATGCTCCTACCGCTCCTGGACATCATGAACCGGTTGGAATCATTGAGTATCGTGAAATTTCGCTCGGTGAAATAATTACANCAAAAGGCGAATTTATCCTTGCATTCGATGGTGAACGAAAGATACGTATTCCCGAAGGAGTTGAAGCCGAGCTACAGATACGAAGAGATGGACCGCAGGTAATTGACCCTAAAGCAGCAATGGAAGCTGGGAGACACAAATATCTGAAAGATAGTTAAACATCTGGGATTCCCATATCAAAATTAGATGAACGAATACCGCCATCCACACCCAGAATCTGCCCGGTTACGAATGAGGCTGCAGGTGAAGCAAGATAAACGGCAGCAGCAGCTACGTCGCTCACTTCTCCTAAACGACCCATAGGTGTTCCATTAACCATGGTCTGATGGATTTCTTCATTTGTCAGAACTATTTCCAACGCGTCAGTTTTGATAGCTCCAGGAGCTATAGCGTTTACCCTTACACGTGGCGCTAAATCTAATGCAGAATTTAACGTAAGTTGAAGCATCGCTGCCTTTGCAGTCCCATAGGCAGCAAAACCCCGACTTGGAAACCTTCCAGCCGCGGAAGCAATATTTATCACACTTCCATTTTTTGATTCAGCTAAATAGGGGACCGCTAACTGGGTGAGATTAAACGCCGTTGTGACGTTCCATCGAAGAGCTTCAGAGAACGCTTCTTCAGAAGTATCCATAAACCCTGCAGGCATAGAACCACCGATATTATTGACAATAGATGTAATCGATCCAAAATTGTCAACTGCGGCGTCGACTAATGCTTCCAACCCCTCTCGATTTGCAAGACTTCCCGATACCGCTACGGCTTTACGGCCCATATGGTTAATCTCGTCTGACACGGAGATAAGATCCTGGTCATTACGCGCCCCGATTACAACATCGGCACCAGCAGCTGCAAACCCGACAGCTATAGCTTTCCCTATCCCACGACTGGCTCCAGTTACAATCGCAACATGATTGTTAAGTTGAAATAAATCCATCACCATTCCTCAATGGTGACCGAGAAATAAACTACTTGCACATCTCAATAGCAATTTAGGTGGTGAATTCCATTAACGAAGACATACTGAAAGGCATGAGCACAGACAACAGTACCTTATCCCTTTTACCCCCAGATGATGATTTGGATGTCATCCACACTCGACAATACGAAACCCGTATCTACAGGGTCAACGAAAACGAAATGCTTGTTCGAGGAGCAATCTCTGATATGAAACCTCCAGGGCTCTACGTCCCTGATGATTCACAAGAACTAGAAATCCACCAAATGCACGTCGAACTCACAGTAAAACTCCCTGAACTTGAGATCACTCACGCGCGAACAGCATTTGAAACACACCCCCATACTTCTTGCCCAAAAATTATTGACCACTACGAAGAACTCATAGGGTTAAACGTCGCACGAGGATTTACCCAAAAAATCCGTGAATTATTTGGAGGGCCGCGGGGTTGCACTCACATTACGGCACTGCTTCAAGCAATGGCACCAGCAATAGTTCAGGCAACATGGTCCATGGCAGTACTTCAAAGAAGAGAGAGCGGTTTACCCCCGGGCGCTGTAGATACGAACCGAGAAAGAATGCATCAAGGGAATATAAATACCTGCCACGTCTGGGCCGAAGACGGCGAACACATACAAGAATTCAAAGATGGGAAAATGCCAGCACCACCTCTTCAAGTCACAGAGCGACTTATTGAACTTGGGAGAAAACCTGAAGAATGGAGAGTCTTCTAACTAAATGACCACTTTCCGCTTGCATCAAAATGCAGCTCGCTCAGTTCACCTTCACGAACTTCTCTATCCGTTCCTAAAGCAACTGACACTTTCTGATAATTCCATTTCATAACATCAAGTGATAATTCAATGAGTTGATCATCAGTGAAAAATTCTCTTAATTCATCGAGATCTTCTCCAGTGATCGCATTAGGTTGAGTCATCAAAGTTGTCGCAAAGCGAATAGCCAAAGCATATTGCTTATCTAAATCTTCATCGTTTCGCATAGCCCTTTGCGCTAGATCTTCATCCAAGCCGTGTTCTCTGGCAACTGCCAGACGTAAAGACTTTCACGTATAGCAATCATGGTGATCGGCACACCGTAAGCGAACAACTTCAGTAGTGACAGGATCTACCAAATCCAATTGGACTACCTCTTCTTGCCATAAAGAAAGAGCTTCACGAAACTTGTTATCGAAATGTGAAGATGTAACCCTTTGCGATCTGGTCATACTGAGACCTCTTCACCAATTTTCCTCCACACAATTTGCAAACGCATTCTTTGCTCAACCACAAGGAGAGCATTTACAAAATTGACAAAACCTTCTTCCCCAAGACACTCACGGACAGCAAAAGCCGAACTATCAGGAATCGATGAGACATCAACAATAAATTCCTCGGTGAATCGTAGACAAGCCTTCTCAGATTCATTGAACAAACTTGAAGAAGACCACTCAGAAAGAGAAGCAATTTTCTCTGAATCTAAATCACTATTTGAAACTTCCAACTCGGAATCGCAATCTAAAAGCATGGCTACTCGTAAACGACACAGATCAAGCAAGGCGGAATCCATCACTTCCCACGCCAATCCATGTATCTCTTCAAGTTGATTAGCGACAGATGTCCTATCGTCAAGCACTTCACGAAAGAAAGCATCAATTGGAGACTCCATATTCAAAGGATAGATGTAATTTCAAATAATGTTGTTATTCCTTTTGGAAGTGCGGTCTTAAAAATGACACAATAAGGCGATAAATACAAAAGGAAACTATGGAACCACTTATCCGCTACCCAATTGTGCAACATGCTTGGTTCGTCAACGATATAGACGAAGCATGCAGAAAATGGAATATGACGACAGGAGCTGGACCTTTCTTTGTCACACGTGGACATTGGGGTGATAGGCACCTTTATCGTGGCGAAGAAATGACAGTTCCACTGGACTATGGTTTCGGCTATCACGGCGATACTCACGTCCAGTTCATTCAACAGAACGAGGAAGGCCCGTCGATTTATCGTGATATGTATGGTGCTGGCGAAGAAGGCTTCCACCACATAGGCATGCTCGTGCCTGATGACGACATAGAAAAAGAGGGAGAAAAGTACGAGGCCGCAGGATTCCCAGTAGCTTCCTCGCTCTGGTCCGTTGCGAACGTTATATATGTAGATACACGAGAGGCAATTGGCTGTTTCCTTGAACTCAACGGAGATAACGCAGGAATACGTGAAGTTTTCGATGGCTGGAAAAAAGCATCAGAAAATTGGGACGGCCACACTGATTTAATTCGGGGGAATCGGGCAGAGTAAATTTACCGCCCCAACCACTGAGCTACGGTAGACCTATGGTTTGGTGGGAAGCACTTCTTTTATTCGTAGGAGGCGGAGCAGCCGGCATTGTTAATGCCATGGCTGGAGGAGGTTCATCTCTTACGGTTCCTTTACTTGTGCTGGCTGGAGTTCCGGGTAATTTCGCCAATGGGACGAATAGAATTGGGATCTTCGTCTCCAATGGAACAACAATCTGGTCATTTCATCGGCAAGGGGTTAGGGCATATAAAGAAGCACTCCCTTTCTTTCTACCGGTTGTTATCGGCTCATTGATTGGTTCGATAGCGATAAGCCAAGTGACCGACAGAACTTTTGAAACTATTTTCGGAATTCTAATTCTGCCTATCATTTTTTTATCGCTTAAAGAACCTAAAGCTATTCGCGAAGGCCCCAAATTCTCGAAAGCAGCCACTTTCATTCTTTTCTTATTTATTGGTGTCTATGCGGGTGCAATTCAGATGGGAGTAGGACTAGTACTACTCGCTTTTCTCACTAGATCTGGACTTCCCCTTATGAAGGCCAATTTCGTCAAAGTATTAGTGACTCTTGCCATCACAGTAACTGCTCTTCCTGTTTTCATAGTTCAAGGAAAAGTCCGATGGCTGCCAGCATTGATTTTAACTGTCGGACTTTCGGCAGGCGGATGGCTAGGGGCTCGAATTGCCGTAAAGGGAGGAGAACGGATCATTCGGATCTTCATGATCATTGCTGCTATTGGATTAACAGGAAGATTGCTTGGGCTCTACGGTTAACATTTCTTAACCATTGGTCCCATCTAAGTGTTTGTGACAAACTTTGAACATGCCAGTAGATATTGCCGTTGTAGGTTCATGCAACGTAGACCTCGTTGTCAATGTCGACAGCATCCCAACAGTCGGGCAGACAGTTCTAGGCGGAGATCTTAAGCGGATTCCCGGTGGGAAAAGAGCAAATCAGGCAGTAGCTGCTTCCCGATTAGGGAAATCGGTAGCAATGATTGGAAGAATTGGTGACGACGAGAATGGAAAGTTCCTCCGGGCGAACCTTGAAGATAATGGCGTGAACACAGAACATCTTCTCAAAACACCCGATATCCCAACTGGAGTTGCACTAATTTCAGTTCAGGATGACGGGGACAATGCGATTGTCGTTAGCCCCGGAGCGAACGGTGAACTCTCATCTGAAGATATAGCCGAAGCATCACCCATTGCTAGAGGCCAAGTAGTTCTTCTGCAAGCAGAAATTCCTATTGAAACAGTAGTAGCAGCAGCGCGGGCGGCAGAAGGAACGGTTATCTGGAATCCTGCCCCTGCCCCAAGTGAAAGTGTTCCACTGGAACTCCTTGACTTAGTAGATGTACTCATCCCTAATCAGACAGAACTAGAACTTCTAGGTGGGAATAGAAAGGTAGATACCCTTGAATCGATTTCTGAGATGGCGAAGACTTTTCCATGCTCCTCAACCATTGTCACTTTAGGAGAGAGGGGAGCTCTAGTCGTGGCTAGCAATGAAGCTGTACACATTCCTGCCCCTACAATTTCTCCTCTTGACACTACTGGTGCTGGTGATTCTTTTTGCGCAGCAATAGCTACAAGCCTCGTCGAAGGAAGAGATCTTGTCGAAGCAGCACAATGGGCGGTACAAGTAGGTGCAGCAACAACGCTTGTCGCTGGAGCACAACCCTCATTACCGACTTCAGACCAAGTATTTCAAAGACTAAAAGACTGGTAGAAGGTCATCCTGCTCGATACATACAAGGATGCCAATAACTAAACTCAATAATCCTATACATACGGCGATATACCTATACACGTTGGAATGCTGTCGCAACCAATTACTGGAATTTACCGATATCAAAGCAATCGACGAGTTCGCGATTAGAAGCCCAAGAACCCATGCGAACAAGATCAACAGGCCCCCTACCTTTCCCGAAGCTTGTGAAGCAGCAACAAATATCACGATCTGTGTAGGTGTCTCTACCCCAATACCATGAAGTATGCCCACTCCACGAGCTGATGATTTATCAAGTATTGAACTTGCAACATGAATCTCATGTCGGTGGCGATGAACATGCGCATCCCCCTCCTGGGGTTCATCTAATAGGTGCCTATCTTCATGATCATGATCATGAATTTCCATATTCTCCTGATGAAGATGAGCATGTTCATGTTCAACTACGAACAACCGACCTTTAGAAGATCTTCTCACCCTTTGTAAACCACGAAACGCTCCATCACGAATAATCATCCACCGGCTCCGTAACTGAAACTCCTCTCCCTGAATAACAACATTTACGAGCACCCATAGTCCTAACCCAATGAGAGAACCACCGATGAAATACATCATTGCTGTGTCCACTGAATCCGGAATTTTAAAATCTGCAAGAATAATTGCGACACCAAGCAGAATTACAACAGCGGCATGCCCAACGGCATATGCCGTAGCAAGAGAAAAAGCTTTTCTAGGGTTCTTCTCTCCGGTTGCAATACCCGAAATCGCAGCAATATGATCCCAATCAAATCCGTGCCGAATACCAAACCCAAAAGCGGATACCAGAAGAGCAAAATCCATCCCTAAAAGGTTCCAGTTACAGTAGAAGGCGTCAAATCACCCAGAATCTCTGAAAAGATTCTCTACTTCAGATGAGACGAAATTCAATTGTTCGGCTACTGTTATCGCTGTTGACCTTTGACATTATGTCGAAACAAAGGAGATGATTCCACATGAAAGAAACCAACCCCTACAAGAATTTTATCCTCAATGATCTCCCAATAGCCGAAGCTCACTGCGACGGCCCATGCGGAGTATACGACCCATCATCAGCAAGAATTGCTGCTGAAGCTGTCCGGTCTATGACCAAAAAAATCCTTGATCTAACCCCACCGGAACCTGGAGATACCCAAGCAGTTGCTTCCTATCTGAACACAGTAGGCCGATACGTAACAATCAAGGAAGAGCAAGCCGAACTCGCAAAGCACGAACTTCTCGTTCTCTGGACTGACTATTTCAAGCCAGCTCACCTCGAAGCTTACCCAGACCTACACGATGTCTTCTGGAACGCAGCGAAAGCATGCTCTGAATGCAAACAACATGTCTCCACGGATGCAGCAGACCAACTCATGGCCGCAGTTGAAAAGATCCATAATATGTTCTGGGAAAGCAAAGGCCGAGAAGTTACATATTACGAAGCAAGTTGATCAAAACGGTTCTTCAAGAACTACTAGCGCTATCGTTACGAAAACGAAAAATCTTCCGTGTTGGTGGGAACAGTATGATTCCCGTACTCCAACCAGATGACATCATATTTGTACGCCCAGATACCCACTGCTACGAGGGAGATATCGTCGCGATCAGACACCCCCACAAGAAAACAATTTTAATCAAATATGTCAAGGCCGTTACTGACGACAATTTTGTTGAATTGCGCAGCCCGAAGGGGACAGATAGCCGGCAATTTGGGAAATCACCGATGAAACATCTCGTTGGAGTTGCTACTTTCAACTACTCCCAAAAGAAGATACTTACAAATGCATCGCAGGCGAACTAAACGAGGTCGTCGAACTTAACTAGCCATGAAATTCCGAGCTCACCAAGAGTGGAAGCTTCAGCCTTATTCACGATTACTGACGCGCCAACATATGTAGCACCAGATTGAATGATGAAATCTTTCGCAGCCCGTATCGTATTTCCCGTGGTTGCCCAGTCATCAACTATAAGAACCCGATCATTCTTATCTAAATCAAATGATCTACTCTGAAACTCTACTTCGTGCCCAATCCATGTTTCACCAGATGTGATTCTGATATCAGATCCAGGATGATTCCGCCCGTCCTTGCGAATAAGAACCAANCCANCATGCAGAAATTTCGCAACCAACGCTCCAAGAACAGGCCCGCGCGCTTCCACAGCGACAACTTTCGTTACATCTGCATTTGTATATTCAGCTGAGAGTACTTCACCNAAGCATTGTAAAATCTCCGGATCCCGTAGCAGTCCCGCTATATCAGGATGATCGTTAACCATAGGAAATGATTGAATCAAAGACTCTGAAAATATTGCGAGTTCTGATTTCTCCATACCCTCATCCTACAAATATTTAGCTAACCCGAACATGACGAGAAACCTTAAGAAGGTGATTTCAGNNAGAAAAAGCGGAAAGACGGCNATGCACAGAGATAATGAAAGGTATGGATCTGAAAGTTATATACATCGCCGGTCCGCTCTTTGATGAAGGGGAACGCTGGTGGATAGAGAAGATTGAGGCCGTCGTTGCTAAAGCAGGTTTTCAAACTTTTTTGCCACATCGCGACAATCCGGAAAAAACTCCAGACAACGTCCAAGAAATCTTTGAGAATAATCGGGACGCCATATTGTCAGCAGACCTTATTGTTGCGAATCTAAATGGCATCACAACCGACGATGGAACAGCATGGGAGCTTGGTTACGCTGCAGCACTTCAGAAACCCTCAATAGGAATTTTTACAGACTGGAGGGCGAGATTCGAAGGTCAAGAAATCGTAAATCTCATGATCAGCCGGTCACTGGATAGGATTGTCCGATCTCTTGATGAACTTATCTCCGCCATTACCGAGTTAGACACTCAGAAGGAGTAGGGCCCACTAATGCAACTACTCGCCAAAAATATCCAGCACTACCACTGGGGGGATTACGACTATATTCCAAACCTTCAAGGTCGAGCAGCTGGGGTTGATGCAGAAGCTGAGCTATGGATGGGTGCTCATCCAAAATCCCCAAGCAGAATACTTGATACAAATCAAGGCCTCGATGAACTCATAGCACTAAATCCTGACGAAGCCCTAGGAGAGCACGCAGAAGACTTCAATCGAGAACTTCCATACATAATGAAAATTCTTGCAATTCGGTCCCCGTTATCTCTCCAAGTGCACCCAAACGATGAACAAGCTACAGCAGGATTTATAGACGAAGCCAATCTAGAAGAAGAGAACAAATCCTTCTTCTCACCTCGAGGAAAAGAAGAAATTGTTTGTGCAATAACAGACACAGACATCAAATTTGGATTCCGGCCAATGAAAGACATCAACAATATCCTCGCACTTGCTTCAAATAAAGAATTTCGCGCTATCCAAGAACTGCTTTCGCAGGAGAACTCAGAGGAAGCATTACAGAAAGCAATTGGAAAAATTCTCGCATATGAAAAACCATTAGTTCAGTCGTTTGTAGTAGATGTTCTTTCATCCGATCTACAAAGCACGGTTCTCTCCGACAGGGAATTCACCTATTTTAGAGATCTTGCTCGAATGTATCCGTCTGANCCTGGACTCATTATCTTTCTACTGATGAACTTTGTAATATTGCGGCATGGAGAGTCCTTATATGTTCCTCCTGGAGTTACCCATGCATATCTTCACGGAAACGCTGTAGAAATAACATCAAATAGTGACAACGTCCTCCGATGTGGATTAACACCAAAACAAATCAACCATCAGCAGTATTTAGCTGTTAGTTCTTTTTCAACATCGCACCCAGAGATACAAAAACCCATCGATAAAATTCATACGTACTCATCTCCTACACGTTTCAGTTTGTCCCGTTTAGAAATAGAAGGTAGCTGGGAAGTTGCCCTTAATGGCCCAGAGATATTGATTTCAACAGAGGGATCATTCACCATTACAAACAGTCATGGGCAAAGCTTGGACGTAGACAAAGGCATGCCGGTATGGATACCGAGTTCAGATAAGCACTACCAGATATCTGGAACGTGCCTTATTTTCAGGTGCTCCACACAAAACGTTGGTTAAATTCCTAACTGTCGGCTTGCAAGGTCACGCATAATTTCTTCGCTTCCTCCGCCAATAGCCTGTACACGAACCTCTCTATANAGGCGTTCTGTTGTTGAGCCTTTCAAGTAGCTAGCACCTCCAAGAATCTGGGCTGCTTCACGGGCACAGAATTCAAAAGTGGTTGTTGCCTGCACTTTCAATTCCGCTATTTNAGCAACAGGGTCATCTCCCTGATTTAACCGCCACGCCAAAAGCTCGCACCATGCCTGGGCTGCATTAATTTGCCTATCCATTTCGATAAATTTGTGACGTATTACTTGATGATCTGCAAGGCGCTTACCGAANGTTTCTCGTTCCTTAGACCATTCCAGTGCTTCCTGATAACAAGCGCGTGAGAAAGCGATCGATTGAGCAGCCATGTCAATGCGTTCAGCATTGAAGTTATTCACTATTGAAGAGAATCCAGTTCCTTCCTCTCCAATCAGATTTTCTACCGGNACACGAACGTCATCAAAATATAAAGTGGCTGTGTCTGATGATAGCCAGCCCATTTTGTCAAGCCGTGTTCTCTCTACTCCTTGTCGGTCTCCTTCAATAAGGAGAAGAGAAATACCTCGAGCTCCTTCATCTCCGGTNCGAACTGCCACAGTCAAAAAATCTGCATACATTCCAGAAGTGATGAATGTTTTCTGTCCGTTCACAACGAATTCTTCACCATCTCGTTTAGCTACCGTTTGAATCCTAGCAACATCAGACCCGCCGCTTGGCTCGGTAATAGCTAGCGCAGCTACAGCGTCTCCAGCAAGACAAGGCGTAAGAACCTTCTTCTTCATTTCATCAGAGCCGGCTCTTTGAATTGGGGGAAGCCCGATGTAATTCGAAAGCATCGACGCAACTACCCCCCCTGACCCAGCCATAGCTAGCTCCTGCATAATTACCATTCGAAGTATGGCATCACGTTGCCCATGACCCCCGAACGCTTCTTCGAATCCATCTCCGAAAAGCCCNACAGAGGCTGCTTTTTTGTAGAGGTTTCTTGGTACCTCTCCTGCTTGTTCCCATTCTTGGATNTTGGGGATAATTTCGTTCTTAGCGAACTGGCGCACCACTGAACGGAACGCTTCATGATCTTCAGAATAGAACGGTGATGAAACAGTCATATTTTTAGCTTTGCATGAATTCTCTATTCTCCCAAACTGGAGAAATCCGGATTACGNTTCTCAGCGAAAGCTTGCAGAGCTTCAAGATTCGCAGGTTTACCCAGTAACTCGGCGAATGCACCATCTTCATGTTTTCTAGCTTCATAAATCCGCTCACGTATTGGATCCATAATCAGCTTCTTTGATGCAACAAGAGAACTAATGGGTTTCGCTGCCAAAATCTGAGCATATTCCATTGTGACATCCATCAATTCATCATCCGAGCAGAGCTTAAACGCCAGCCCCATAGAAAAACATTCCTCTGCTGAAAGCCACTCAGAACTCAATAGCGTCCATACTGCATTCTGCCGGCCCATAATCGTAGGAAAAGTAAAACTACTCGCAGCTTCCGGAGCTAACGCCAAGTCAGTAAATGGACATTTCACACGGGCGCTGTGCCCCATAAATACAAGATCAGATAATCCAAGAATTGTTACACCGATCCCCAACCCAAGACCATTAACCGCACATAGCAAAGGTTTTGAAAAATCCACCAATGTGTCTGCTAAACCGGGGAATCCATGCTTACCAGGAGTGAACGAAGGGTCAGTCATCCTTTGTCCTAATTCGACAACATCAGTGCCCGACGAAAAACTGTCACCCTGACCTGTGATTACTATTACAGCAATAGTCGTATCACCTTCTGCTTCAATTAGTAACTCTGTAAGGCTGTCATACATTGCCTCGTTGAAGGCATTTTTAGCTTCCGGTCTATTTAAACGGAATAGTCGGACTCTTCCATTATTTTCAACGTCAATCATTAAGACCTACTTTCTGAGCCTGACGTGGCCATTTATCATGACCGGGTCGGTTCTCTTCTGGGACAATCCAACAATGCGTACCTTGATAAATACTTGGCATACATTTATTACAATGAATGCATGCCCCATTAGCGTCGTTGCCTTCTTCCCAACGCTTCACGAGATCCGGTTCTCGTAATAATGCTCGACCGATCGCAACAAAGTCAAAGCCTTCATCAAGCGCTAACTGCACGGTAGATAAATTATTTATACCGCCGAGAAGAACCAATGGCATTGTGACGGCCTCACGGACAAGTTTCGCTTGGTCAAGAAAGTACGCTTCTTCAAATGGGTAGTATGGCATGAACTTCTTCGCAGTTAGTTTAAAACCGGTTTTCATAATGCGACTGGGAAATATTTCTGCCATTTCNTGAACGGGAACATCTCCGCGAAAGAAGTACATCGGATTTTCAAACGAGCTTCCTCCAGTTAATTCGATAGCATCGAGCGCTCCGTCTTGCTCGAGCATTTTTGCAACCTCAACGCATNCATCTACATGGAAACCAGTCTTTACTCCATCGTCCAAATTGAGTTTGGCGATAAGTGCAATATTGTCTGGGAGAACGTCTCTAACTCTCTTTGCTACTGTTCGAGCTAAACGGGCACGGTTCTCTAGTGAGCCACCCCAATTATCTTTTCTTTTATTGAGTTTGGGGCTCAGGAAATTACTTATGAGGTATCCGTGGCCAAAATGNAATTCAANACAATTGAATCCACTCGTTGCTGCTAGTTCTGCTGCCGAGACAAAGCTGGTAATAACTCCTTGGATTTGGGTCTCGTCTGCAGGTGTCGTGTTTTTAAAACGTGTTTTTGAGAAGACTTTTGATGCTGACAATGCAGGGCCTCCAACTCCTATTCCTACAGGGCCAGCATGGCCAAGTTGTATGGATGCGGCGACATCAAGATTATGCATCGCATCCACGAAACATCGTAATCCAGGGACTGCCTCTTTTCGCATAACGATTTCATTGGGTGCACCTTGTCCGTCAGGTGACACCGCACAATATGCAAGCGTTGTCATCCCTATACGCCCANTAGCGAAAGCCTTGTGAAAATCAATCAACGCATCCGTGACCATATTGTCAATTGCCATTCCCTCAAAGGTCGCCGCTTTGATAACGCGATTACGAAGTTCAATCGGTCCAAGCTTCGTTGGGACAAAAATGGGATTAGAGTCTGTGTTCATCATTTCTCATAATCTAATCTAGTGGAGACTTCCTGATCTCTCATCTTGATCCACACCTGCCTGTGCGACAACAATAGAGAAAGACATTGAAAGGAAAATATGAGCAANAACCCCCCCAATCAAGTTGATTTTCATTTTGATGTTATGTGCCCTTGGGCGTATCAGACATCAAAATGGATTCGAAANGTGCGAGCACAAAATGGGCTAACCATNAACTGGAAGTTTTTTAGCCTTGAGGAAGTGAATTTGCGAGAAGGGAAAAAACACCCGTGGGAACGAGACTGGTCCTATGGATGGTCAATGATGCGAATCGGAGCAATTTTGCGNAGAGAAAGCATGGAAAGCCTTGATAGATGGTACGAAAGATCAGGTCGTGCGCTTCATGAAGAAGGGAAACGCCCCCACGAACCTGCTGTTGCCAAAGAACTCCTCGAAGAACTAGGAATGGATCCAGACATCGTTGATGTTTCTCTAGAAGATTTGACAACTCATGACGAAATCAAACAAGACCATCAACGGGTCATAGACGCAGGGGGATATGGGGTCCCGACACTTTTCTTTGGAGAACACCCACTGTATGGACCAGTTCTCATTGACCCTCCTGAAGGAGAGAANGCTATGAAGCTTTGGGAGGCAGTTACTCTATGGCTTGAATTTCCTGATTTGTATGAAATGCAAAAACCAAAGACAGNTGAAGACGAAAAACGCATATTTCAGGTATTTCGACCCTATCTCGAAGCACGCGATTGGGTAAGCATCAACCGAGGGAAAGTCATTGAATTCCCTGACACAGGAAATGAAATATAGAAAGCAACCGATGGCTTCTTCCGAATTACCTCCACGTATCCCAGATTCGACCCCTAAATTCACCCACCTTGAAGATAAGGACGATGTGCCTTGGATACCTGTTCGCAGCCAACGTAACGCAGATGGTAGCGAGTCACACGTATGGGAAAAATGGGTTGCGTTCTCAGTAGATCCAATGTATCTCGCTCTTTTCGCTCAATGGGATCCTGGAATGATTGTAAGAAAACACGGGCATTTCAGTCCACATGTACTTACCGTCCTCCAGGGAGACTTTCTATGTGCTGAGCGGTTCTGTGGAGTAGGAACCCATATTGAGCTTCCACTTGGAGCTGATTTCGGCCCCTTTAGAGCAGGCCCCAAAGGAGTTACTCTCTATGAGGTAATGATGGGAGATCCACGTTCTTGGAGTGACGATCCAGATGCTATGACAAAGATCCTTGAAGAGCATGGTGTAACCCAATTACCTGATCCACCGATAGAACTACCTGCTGGTCTCAAAGATCTTCGCAAGGTGTATCAGGCTGCGAAGTCACGACAGTCAAGTTGAGAAAAATTCAATAATCTCTGAACGAAGCTCGCTTATTCCTGTTCCGGTGTTCGCACTTACCCACAGCACATCTTTTTTTTCGGTCCCTAATTTCTTTACGAGGTCATCTTTTCTTGCCCCTCGTTTAGATGGGCGGACTTTATCTTCCTTAGTAGCGACATAACGATAGGGAAGATCTATATGATCAAGCCACTCAATTGTTTGTAGATCTAAGGATGTTGGACCAACGGCGCTATCAATGAGCAAGATCACAGCTCCAAGCGTGTCGCTTTGCATCAAGTACTCTTCAATCATTTGNTTCCAGCGGTCCATTTCTGATTTTGGGGCTTTAGCNAAACCGTACCCAGGAAGGTCAACAAGCCAAGANCCTGAACCTTCCGGGTCAAGTTCGTAGACATTAATTAGTTGTGTAGCACCAGGTGTTTTTGATGTTTTCGCGAGTTTTTTTCTATGTGCTAAAGCATTAATGAGAGATGATTTTCCAACATTCGACCGTCCGACAATAGCAAGCTCAAGAACACTACTTGGAAGTTGGTCAAGACGCGAAGCTGATTGGAGAAAGCGAATAGGAAGCGGATTAGACATCTTTCTAGACTAGCCGCCTCCTATGAATAGAGCGCTTGACGCTTTTGATTCCTTAAAAGATCAAAATTATTAGTTGGAGAGTTTCTATTCTCTATTTCATAAGGGCTTTCGCGAAACGTTAGAAGCGACATGCAAGATCCAATATGTAGAAATAACGCTTATATTTCTTAGCAATTTGTCATGTTATCAGTACAAATGTACTGGAAGTAGATAGATGAAATAGCTAAAAAACCAGGTTGATTTCAATCTAGTGAAGATCCTTGTGTTTTTACAGAATAACTTCATGAACAAAAACACAACTCTCATCACAGCCATAACCGCCCTATTCGTTGCCTTCCTAGTATTGACAACCGCCTGTCTCCCAGCAGGAAATACAGACCTATCAAATCTGACAGANGCAAAAGCAACATATAAGTCCCTTCTCCTCGATGGCGCTGAAACACATAACCACAATGAAGAACAAGAGATCGACACCTACGTATCGAAAGATGAAACACATCAAGAAGCTAGCGATCACGGCCACTCTCATAATGAAGTTGCGGTTGTTCCTGAAATGGGTCAAACGCAACTCGTGGTCGAAGTCGCTTCACCTAACGAAGATGCTTCACCTAACGAAGGCGAAACAACTGAAACCCAAAACAGTGAAGCAGCGGATGCTGAAATTAAACGTCTCCAACTACGACTTGAAGCTGTTCTCGCCGATACTTCCATTGAATACACCTGGGGAACATATGACCCAGACACCGCTCTCCTTCAAGAACTTCTCGGTACAACAATTGACGGCGTGTACGGAAATATGACGCAACGTCTTCATATGGCCGCACTCGCAGAGCGAGGACTNAACACTGATAATGTCCCAACAGCGCCAGTAGTTGTTGAAACCCCAGTCGTTGAAGAAAAACCAGCTCCAGTTTCAGCTCCTACTAGCTGCTCTGGNATCACTTGTTTCGACGGTTACGAAGGTAAATACCAAGCGCAGGTCGAAGCTGCAGCCGCTGCATTACCAGCTGAACTGCGAACAGCCTTCGGGGGAGTCACAGTTGTGAACGGATGCCACCCATACGCAAAAGTAACCTTCGGACGATGCGTTTACGGCGTATGGGACAGTGCCGGATGGGATGCTAATGGAAACCACGGTGCCGACTGGTCTTATACTCTATGGGTTTCCAANCGAGGAGTAGAATCAGGGCGACTTACTGACATCATGGCTCANGAAGCCGGNCACGCCTACTCTTATGCAATCGCTCGTCGTTGCGTGAACATTGAAACAGGCAACACCTTCCGAGTTGACGCTCGAGAAATTTTCGGAGGAGAAGAACCATTTGCTGACGGCATCACTGCCTACTACAACGGAGCATCCGCTTTCCAAAACTACCGCGGAACAGGAACCGCCCTCTCCGCAGATGAAACCGACATTCTCGAAAAAATGTTCAGTAGCTGCTAAATATCATTGGTGTCGAACAGGAATCATAAGATATCAAGATCTTTTCGGCTTTCCCAGACAAGCCCGGCGAGAAGCGTTCGAGATTCCACACCTACCTTCTGATAAATAGTTGTTAAATTATTCCGAACCGTGCTTGAAGCTAGATGAAGAGTTTCAGAAATTTCCGCATCGCTTAGTCCATCTGCAATAAGTTCAGCAATCTCAAGNTCCCTCTTCGTCAGAAGATCTCTATCTAGAGCGCCTTGGGAACCAAGCTCAGCAGCTGCAGTACGAGCATCAGAATGCGTCAACATAGAAAAACCTTTTACAGTCGCTTCGATTGCTTCTGTTAAAGGTTCAAGATCAGAGTCTTTTTCCAAATAAGCAGAAACAGATCCACTCTCAAATGCTGCAATTAAAGACCTAGGNGATTTAACAGAGGTGAACACTACACAACGTGTGGGCAGGTCACTATCTGTTATATGACGGGCTATATCAAGACCAGACCCTTCTCCAAGACGTAGATCTAAAACAGCAATGTCAAATAATCCACTGTCAACTGCTACAACTGCTTCGGCTACTGATTCAGCTTCAACGATTTCAACATTATCTCCGAATGTTGATTCTANGCCAGCTCGAATTCCCATNCGAACCATTGGGTGATCATCAACGAGAAGCACCTTCATCACTTTGTCTCACCTGNANGGAGAATATCTTTATGCACGCTTTTAGAGTAGATCCAACAATGTAATTTTTCTAGTTTATTTTTTTTCAGCAATTTCATACTCGTTGATATAAGTTAGAGATGAACTCGGAGTTTAGATGTATATTGTCCATTTCACCGATGCTGAACAAATACCCGCTGAGGATCGGCGAATGTTACTTGGTGGAAAAGGAGCAAGTCTTGTTGAAATGTCTTCAGACTTAGGCTTGGCTGTCCCTCCAGGGTTTGTGATAACTACCGAAGCTTTCAAAAGGTTCCAAAAGGATAAATCTCTTTCGTTTCTTGATAAGGAACTTGTCCATGCAATGGCTGTAATTGAATCCTCGACAGGGCGGTCATTTGGCAGTCCTGACAATCCTTTACTAGTTAGTGTTCGCTCAGGAGCCCCAGTCTCGATGCCCGGCATGATGGATACGATTCTGAATCTGGGTTTGAACGACCAAACTACATCAGGTCTTGAAGCGAGAAGCAACTTCAATTTTGCTGCTGAATGCACAAGCCGCTTTGAATCGATGTTCAACGAAATCGTCATTCAAAAAAATAGTACCGACACTACGCATATCCCTTCAGACGTTTGGGAACAACTTCATTTGGCTATTGAAGCTGTTTTCCACTCATGGAATAGTCCGAGAGCAATAACCTACAGAGAAGTTGAAAAAATTCCAGANCACTATGGGACGGCTGTAACCGTCCAAGCCATGGTATTTGGCAATATAGGAACTAACTCAGGAACGGGGGTTCTTTTTACTCGCAACCCTTCTACAGGTGCAGATGAACTATTCGGCGATTTTCTCCCGAACGCCCAAGGCGAAGACGTTGTTTCNGGATCGCATCAGACTTTCGGGATAGAGGAAATGAAAGAAATCGCCCCAGACATATTTCAAGAACTCTCAGATGTAGCGAAATCCCTTGAAGTAACTACTACCGATATGTGCGACATAGAATTCACGGTTGAAGAAGGAAGGTTATGGATACTTCAAAATCGTGTCGGGAAGCGCACGCCTACGGCGGCGATACGCATAGCTGTTGAGATGGCTGAGGATCTATCATTTCCGATCAATCAGGAGGAAGCATTGAATCGAGTTACTCCTGATCAACTCGAATCAGCGTTAGAGACGAATCAAGTTTCCTCATCTTCAGAAATACTGGCAAAAGGTTTAGGGGCTTCACCTGGAGTTGCCACTGGAAGTTTGGTCTTTTCAGCGGATGCAGCAGTAGAAGAAAGCGATAAAGGCACACATGTTCTTTTGGTNCGCCCNGAGACTTCCCCAGCTGACGTCCATGGTATGGCTGTATCGCAGGGAATAATTACCGCAACAGGCGGGTTAGCTAGCCACGCTGCCGTTGTTGCAAGAGGGTGGGGAATACCTGCCGTCGTCGGGGTTGCAGAACTTACATTTGACGGTGATTCAGTATCATTTGGGGATCGTATTTTTTCTGNNGGGGAGGTTGTTACTCTTGATGGAACAACAGGAGAGATTTTCTATGGAAATACAGAGGTACAAACCTCAAAACTTAATCCGGAAGTAGAGCTATTCCTTACTTGGCTTGAAGCAGCAGTAGAAAAATTACAAAGTGGAACTGCAAAAGATGCTTTACCAGAAGAGAAGTTACGAGTCATTCAAAATATTTATAATTTGAAGTAGATCCGCCTTCGTTCCTTACATTTATTTTTCGTCAAAGAACTCCATTATTCGTTTTGTCTAAAATAAAAAATCGTTTTAGCATTTTTAAGACTATGACTAGTTTCTTTGGACCTCGAAGGCGTAATAGGCGAATAAGGAACCTTCTACTCGCGGCTGTTTTAGTTGTGATGGCGTTTCTTGCATACCAATATCTCAAAAATGATGACTCTTCTGATACGACCTCTTCGGTAACTGTTCCAGAAAGTACTTCTACGATGACCTCATCTTCGGTAACTCAAACTCCGGTTGCAACGCCTACCCCAAGTGACCCTACTTATGTAATCCTCACAAGGGAATATCAATGGCTTGTTCCGAGCATAGAAGTTATGGAATTACAAGAGCTACTGGGTATAGCAGCGGATGGGCTCTATGGCCCAGGAACTCGAGAAGTGCATGTAGCAGCTCTTGAAGAAAATGGGCTTTCACTCTCAGGAGTGCCTGATGAACCTTCAGGATGCAGCATTGTTATCGGGGAAGATATTTGCGGGATACAAATAGGCAATCTTATGGAAATCGCGATTCCAGCGATAACAGAAGGGCTGGGATCACCCACGCAGGAAGCTGGATGGTACACAGAATGTGAAACACAGTATCGAACTATCTACTGGGGTGCCCTCTTCGTAGACTTCACACGTTCAGAATTGGTAGAACCCAAAGTTGTCCGCTGGGGTATCCGGAATTCTTTCCACGTTATTAACGGATGGGAAAAAACTTTTCCCAGTATTGTTCGATTTCCTGAAAGCCTCCTTGTCGACTGGAACCCAAACGAGCCTTCGGCTCCAATATCTATAACCGATATTCCAACTCCAGGAGGCCCACTTATCGTTCCTGAACCAGATCTATTTGAAGAAGCAATCGGAGCACCCCTCCTGTACAACTTCTCAACTGACCAGTTTTCTCTACGAACAGCGGATTACGTCGTTGTTTTCTCTGAATATTCAGGAAATCCACCAGGATCAGAAGAGACTGAATTTCGCTGGGAATTCACCGACACTCTAAGACTGTGTGACAGTCCAGCCGACTAAGAATCAGATCTTTCTGTTACATTTCAGTAATGCGAAACAACCGGTCATTCCGCCACTACATTGTTTCCTTCTTTGTTGTCATAACGCTTTTTGGCTGCTCTGGGGAGCCTCCAAACGAGATAACAACACCAGCGGCAGATCAAAAACAAGAAGCTGAAGAACAACCTACTGGGGATCAAACAGAAGCCGCAGAGGAAAAAGCACCAGAAATAGATACAGAAAACCTAAATCAGCCAGAGAAACGAGAATGGTTCGCAGGCGTTTACCTTCCGCGCCATTGCCCAGAAGCAGTAAACAAAGGTGAATTCGTTATTCCAACAAAAGACGAAATTTTGGAATGTAAATCCGACCACTATCTTGAAGTAAGAATGCACGCTGAGGTCGTTCGGTCGGAAAATTCATCAGAGGATCTTTATGGGGTACAGCAATACCTACGAATTTTTCAAATGATGGAACATAATCCGACAACTGGCCAGTTTGGATTATGGGGCCAGTGGATTGGGGATGACCGTGCTCGCCCGCATGGGCCATTCAATTCAATTGAAGGAGGTCTTTTTATTCATGACAAGATGGGTAGAAGCAAATTTCCAAAATACATGGCTTCAGCAGCAACTCATCTCTATAGCCCCTTAAGCGACACTGGAGGAGGGTGGGGGTTCTATGAAGCCCGAATTGATTGCTCTTTGCTTGGAAGGGTTACCCTTTCTAACACTCTAATTGTGCCTCCCAACCTTATTTCTTTTGATGAAGACCAAAAGACTTTCGACAACGAAGGTGGAATTTACCTTGGAACCTCATGGGTAGGATTGCCAATTTTTGGTGGGGCTGAACGAATCGATGAGCAACCGTGGTCTCTCGATAGTGGAAAGATTACGTGGACTTTCCTTTTAGATGCTGCGAACTTTTCTGGGCCTGCCATTGCGTATGTTCCTGAGCACTGGTCGCGAAGAGTTGATCGATGGAACTCTTTAGAGTTTCTCGATGATCTTTTCGAATGGGATCAAAGCCTTACAGCTAATTCCCTTATCGGCTTTGTGGAAGGTACGGTTTCTCAGGAAGAACTATATGAAGTGATCGGGAATGAACCTTGGTTCCTCGCGCAACCTGATGATCCAGGCTGGGACGAAAACCCATACTGGGTTAAGGCAGAACAAACACTCGGATACTCACCTGCAAGACCCTATCTTCCGACGGGGAATGAGATGCCACCAATACCAGTCTTTTCACAAACTGACGACAGCGGACGAACTTTTATTAAAATATTCCCTCCTCTTTTTCCAAAAGAAAAAGAAGTAGAGCCGTTTGTTCTTAATGTCCAAACTTTTGATGTGGACTTGTACAACAATTTCGTTGATATTTTTATTGCTGGTCAGGACTTATCAACCTATGAAACATCCTTTGCAGATTTCGGAATTCCGATGCAAATCGAAAGTTGGGGGGAAGAACCATGGGCAGAGATTAAATTTAGTGAATCAGAGTATGAAGAAGACGCTGATTTTTATATTGATTCACCTCTACGCCCTCGAGAAATTAGTGGAGAAGTAAATGTTTATTTTGAGTGGGATGGAGCAGGTGAGGAAGAACGAGGTTGGGGGCAATACTACGAAATGCAAGGTACTACTGTCGTTCCGGTGGAAGAAAAAGATGTTCCTCTAGAACTAGCTGAACTTGCATATGGGACGATTCCCTATACAACTTCTCTCTCTCCCCACGAACTCTCAGAAGAAGGCGGTTATAACGAATCAATTACACCGGATTATTCATGCTATGTATGCGCCAATGGCGATATCTGCGATCAGGAGATTCACCAAACTATTCTCGACGATGGGAGTATCATTTCCTACCAATGGTTTCGATTCAGAGATCAACCTTTATTCCAAGGCCTTATTCAAGATTACCCCGAGACTTACACTGAAGAATATCTAGAAGATTTGCAGCAGCTCATCGAACAAATGCATAAAGACTGGGGGTCTTCTCAGCTTTTTCTCGAACGCCCAACCACGCTAGATGAACTCCACCTCGTTGAAATCGATCATGGATTATTAGTTGAGCCTCCTCAAGGTAAAGAATTTGGCTGGGTCCCTATTGTTACTCAGGTTGAGCAGCCTGATGGTATTTGGCAAGACCGCATCGATTTTAGAGAAACCCCAATAGGGCCTGTATTACGCTGAAAGACAGTAGCGTTACCTGCAACAATCATTGGAAAAAAATGAAACTTAACGAATCTCTACCGCAATTTATCGAAGGTTCCTCTAACGTAGCTGACGTACTTAAAAACATTCCTACGGCCCAAGACGAAAGAGGGGAAATATTATGAGCCTCCTATCTCCACTTTCGTTAGCCATGTTAGATGGGCAAGGTCCAACACTTATCGCTAAGTACCAAAGCTTAGATATTCCAGCAGAGACCAATACAGCTACAGCAGTTGTTATGAATAAAGCTTTTATTGACGTAATGATCAAAGGTCCAATGATGGATCTGCCAACGACAGACAACTACGAAGAACTAGATGGTCAAGTAAACGTACTTGAGATGGTGACGAAAGCAGCTTCCTACTTCCCTGAAGAAGATCGAGTCAGCTTCTTACGAGCAGTAATGCACTGTGTCGATAACATTAACGAAACCGCACAATTCCAATCGCTAGGTATCCTCTACACAACCAGAGTTAACATCGTAGAAGAAAACGGCACCATCTTCGGTGTTTGGACCTTTGAAGCAGAAACATTGGACAGCTTGAAGACAGTCATGACTGACCTTCTCTCCGCACAAGCCCCAACCTTACTTCTCAGGTTTCCTGAAGGTAAAGCCGGATCGATTGACGGAAAGGTAGTTCTTATTAATGAAGGGTTCGGTCAATTATTCCTAAACGGCGTAACAGAAGGACTACCTACCCCTAAAGACTATGAAGAAGTAGGTGAAGTTGAGATTATAACTATTCGACAATCCTCCAAGTTCCTATACCCCAACGAAGACTGGGCTTCTTTCGCAAGTCAAACGAGAGAAATGTACAAGGAGGTTAAAGCATCTTCAGATATTTGGAAATTCCGAGGCGAAGTATGGAAGCGATCACTCAGTTACTTCAACGACATCAATGGCGACCTTCTTGGCATGTGGGTATACACAGT
>PBPU01000001.1 GCA_002724825.1 Acidimicrobiaceae bacterium | reverse complement strand
AACCCAGTAGGTGCCTTGTTCCTCGACGACATTCATCATTTTTACAATGAAAATCATGTAGAAGAGGTTTCGAACAAAGGAATCGAGTCCAGAGTACTTTCCTACATCCCACCAGCTTCGCATCCAACTGTAGTCGTGCCCTTCTCTCCATTCTGGAACCCCCATATTCATCTTTCTTGAGAACACCGTGACTGCATAGATCAGCGTGATGAACGAGGCTATTGCGTTAGAGTAGGCAATACCGTTGACACCAAGTTGCAGAGAGAAGTCGAGTGAGCTGAGGAAGTAACTGTCGAAGATGACTGAAGTCACAACCTGGATACCAAGGATGGCATAGATGTGCTCCCTCATGTCAAGGAGAATGAAGACTATGATCAGGAATCTGACCATAGAGAATAGAGTAGTTCCAATCATTTCCAAACGTATGTATTCGGCAGTCGCATCGATGGTGTCGGGATTCTGGGCCATCCACTCAGTCAGTTGAGTGGCAAAGAGCAGGATTACTACAGTAAATGCAAGGTACAAGCCCAGGGTTACGGCCATTCCCGTGCGAACCCTGTTGATGGTCTCATCTCGATTGGCGATGGTTATGCCGATGCAGTAGAAAAGTGGCAGAATCAGTGCCTCTTGCACTACTTCGAGCATGAGGTTTACCCATGCTAATTGCGAGGCGATGTTGAAACCCCAATCTCCAGGCAAATCACCGAGGTAGTTGATTCGGACAGTAGTGTAAACCGTCGGCAGAACGGCAGTCAGAAGCAAAGCGGCATAGAGTTTCCAATTGAAGCGGTCAAGGGAACTAGACAAGGACGGTCTCCAATTCATAATTCCAGAATGTTATTCCATTTTACAAGTTACCGTATTTCAAATCACTAAATTTCTGCGTCAATGATAGTTCAGCAAGTTCTTCTCTCACCACTTCCGCAAGAGGGTCGTAAAGCATCCCTCGCTGAGCGGTGCCTCCNTGTAATTTACCAGCATTTCGATTAACTAAGAATCGATTCAGGAACTTCTTCAGCTGTGAAGAAATCAAATTTGATTCGATTGCCCTCTCTATAGGGCAATCTCCGACAATATTATCTTCACCCAATAAAATGTTGAGAGAATTCTCAAGCCAATTAGAGAAATCGTACATCCATCTTACATCGCCAGTAGGATCAGGTACTTTCACATCAGGGCGACCGGGTACATGCCAACGCAATACTAGAGCGTATCTGGAGGGGGGGGNCNACCATTCTGCAGACGCGTGCCAAATTCGCGAGTCGAAGATTACCGCATCCCCTTTGTTCATCTCAGTAGTTTGGCACAATCTTTTCCACTCGTCCGAATCCCTCCTGTCTCTAAATTCTGGGTCAAGATAATCCTGATATTCGGAGATATCCTCAAGGTGAGACTTTGGAAGGAACTCCAATGGGGCCTGTTCTAATCCGATATTGGTTAATGAAATCCAAGAGGAGAAATGGTACTGTTTCCTTCCATCCTTCCAGCGATAAGATACATCTTGATGAGCATGGGTTGGCCATGGGCAGTATTTCCCTTTCATCAGCAGTTTTGCCTCTAGTAATTCAACCTCATCTCCGATAATGGCNTTAGCTGAACCCATCGCTATGTGAATAATTTCTCCAACGATTCCCTTGACTAACTTATTGTTTCTTCCCCAAGCGGAAACAGCCATCAAATACTGCTCGGTACTGCAACCTACTTCGTCGGCGAAATCTGCAATTGAGTTGTCGATTCTATCCAATATCTCTGTGCACAATTTCGTATCAATTAATGATGGGGTTACAGTATATCCAATTTCTTTAAGTTNCTTAATTTTTTCCAACTGCATCACCTTTCGTAACATGGATACCACATAAGTGATCAGGCCATTCGTGAGGATTTCCTCCGAGATAGGCCCCGAGAGCGGCGATTATCGTCTCGTGGGATANAGCCAAGGTGAAATTCTTATTGGATGAAGGATAAAGTGTATCTAGAATTTTCTCCGACCCTTCCATTAGCGACCGCATACCATCTACTTTTTCTCCTTTCATATGGGAAATGAATAGATTGCGGCGACCTCTTTCTGATAACTTGGACAATTGGCTTCCTAGAATCTTCGAATCGATGACATACGCCCCATGCCCTCCGAGNAATTTTGATTGAGTAAGGGTTTGGAACCAATTTGATTGCTGATTAAGAATCTCAGCAGTTTGTACACACCGCTTAAGTGGGCTCGAAACCAGACTTGAAGGGGGCTCTGAAGAGTTCCACTGTTCGGCTATTCTTCGGACTAACTTCTCGCCATCGGTTGATAGTGGCTCTTCTATTCGCGGGAATACATGATCGATTATAGGTCCGTGCCTGAGCAAAAGTAAGCCATTATTCGGGAGTCTAATTGATGACTGGAAGGATTTGGAAACATAATCCATTCGAACCACTACCCTGCTATGCAACTCAGTATTTTTTCTTTTCCTTAAGACGAACGAAAGATGAATGCTCATTCCTTCACGCATAAGGAGTTCCTAAGAGCAATAATGTCATAATCATTCAAGCCCAAATCGACCATTAGAGTTGAATGTTTTATTCCACTCTGAAGCCAATTTAAGAAAATAATCATTGCTTTCTCATCAGCATCTGAGGACATCATGTATCCTGTAAGTATGTCATCATATTCACTACCCAATAACCATTGTATGACTGCACAAAGAACTCCNGTGCGNTCACGTCCAGCGTAACAGTGAATTAANCCCGACTCTCCACTGTTTATCAACTGAATAATCTCAGACATATGAGGGGCTAATCCAGCTAGGAATCCAATGTAATCAGTTGTACCGTCAAGTATTGGAGAGGGCCATCCATTAGGCCTATGTTTTGGGAACCAAGTTGGAAATTCGTGCACATTAATGTAGAAATCTTCCGGATATTGATGTTTCCCCTTCTCTTGATGGTCTCTTAGATCTACTATCCATGAAATTCGATTTTTCTTTAACAAAATATCAAACTCTTGCTCACCAATATGAGGGGATAGGCAAGATGCCCTTAGGATNCTACCACTCTGGATGNCATNGGAAAGNCCATCCGAAAAATCACGTAGATTCCAGAAGTAGTCCCTCTCTAGNACAGAGTTAAGGAATGCCACATCTACCTCTATGTCTCCTACATTGAATCCTGATTCTCTGGCTATTAGATTTATTTTCAACCACGCCTCTAGCAAATTCCTCTTCTCTTGGTTAGCGGTTCTTAGACTCCCCGAGGTTCCAAATTTATCAGATGTCCATTCCGGTAGTAAGCCTTCGAGTGCCCGATGCCCAGCCTTGGGAAGGTAAAGTGAATCAGTCTCTCCCGCTACGTGGCAAGCAAGTCGAATAAGNGAACTGTAGGTGATGTGCTTAGAAAAAACATATCGAAAAGTATCACTCTGTGAATGATAAGAAGATGCGGCTTCTAAACTTGAAACGAATCTGCTATTCAGCCATTGAATGTCTGCATAATCCTGTTCTGCATCTGTAGTCTCTAGAAGTCGCTTCTGCAAATCAGAATTCCGATCAACCAAAATCCATTCTTGAAATAGCGAAGGGATAGACCCCCAGAAGTATTTCGCGCAATCTTTCGCATCCTTTAGAACCCAGCAGTCGAGTTTTGTCAATCTGTTCCCAATGTAAAGTATAACTTTGTCTTTCTCTGGTTGAATGGAGTGATTTACTTCAAACAAAATAGATAGATTTTCCAAGATTTCAGATGGGCTTAAGTCGGTTTCGATAACAATATCTAGATCAGAATAAGGCCTATTCTGACCACGGGCAGTAGAACCGAGAAGGAAGACTGATNGGACAGGTACGAAATCATTTGCCCAATCCTGAATTGCACAAATTAACTCACTTATTTTCAACCTTTCACCCCACTCACGTGAACCAGTTTCTGCTCTTTCCAATAGTTTGAGCCTATACTAAAACCTTGAGAATCGAGTTTTTTGCCGATTGAAAAAATCATTTCTTCCGTCGGTAATTCTGGGTAAGGGTACGGTGGCCAAGAGCTACGGGCTCGGACTCTTTGCATACAAGCGTCAACTGGAGAATGGATTCGAACAATGAGGTCGAAAGGATTCGTTGAACATATTTCCTCCATAGGGGCAAATAATGGGCCCGCGCCAGTGAACTCGAAGATACCTTTCGATAGCGACATGGCTTTGAGGAACTTTGATTGTGCGATAAACTCACCTGCCTTTGTAGAGGCTTGATATTCTCGTCTGTAATTATCTATTGCGTTGATTGTCAAGTAGGGTAATTTTTCTTTGATTCGGTCTACTGTGAATGATTTTCCTGATGCGATGGTTCCGATTACAAGGACCCGAGCAGGATCTATAGATTGACACAATCCGCAGAGCTCATCCACCGTCAGGGCCGCCACGCTCACCTTGAGGACTAGGTCCATAGTGAATTGATAGTTTCTATGAAGTGCGAGGGTAAGTCACAGACAACTCAGACTCATGGAACCGGAATAGGGCCCTATTGACTCGTATCTGTTGCATAGGGTACCCATTGATTCATCCAACTAGTCTCAAAGAAGGTCCACTAGTGACTTCGATATATGAACCACCAGCACTAACCAATCGCTCCTTCAATCTCCTGTCTACAGTCAATACGGGCCAACCGGATTCAACTGAAAGTTCAACCAACATATCGTCAGTATGCTTCATCCCTTCAATATCTGACATTCGCTCAGATCGTTGCTCTAGCAAATCGAGTAGTAGACCACCACGCGTCTGTGATAATTTCTGCAATTCAGCATTTACCGAATCCAGAACCAACAATCTCGGTGAACCTGCAACTGAAGCCATTGCTACATCTAGATTCAATCTAGCATCGACTAATGCTACCCAACCACAAGCGTCGATGAGGACGCTGGACATCACTTCACCCCGTGATGGTTCCATGACCGATTAGTCGCCATCGTGTTCCGATTCTTCGAGACAGAGTGATTCGACTTCCCTCAAGTGCACAAATTGGCAAACGTAGGCGCAGCGTGCACTTTTT
>PBPU01000069.1 GCA_002724825.1 Acidimicrobiaceae bacterium | reverse complement strand
GATTTTGAAGAACGACTCAGAGAAATTTACTCTCAGCGGGTCGCTTCATACTCAGTATTTGAGCAGGTAGATACGGCCGGTCGAACACCCTCAGAAATTGCAGAAGAAATAATTGATCGACTTCTACCCGAAGAAAAATAATCCCTCGAGAAAATTAACTGAAATCTGTCCAACTAGATAATCTCTGGTCGGTCGTAAATGCATTCCTTGAACCAAACCAGACAACGATACTCGCTGTTACAACAGTCCCTCCGAGAATCATATACATCACAATCAGTTGTATTATTACTGCGTCTAGAGGGTCAACGCCTGCAAGAAGGAGACCTGTCATAGCGCCCGGTAATGCGATCAGCCCCACAACTTTTGTCCTTTCAATCTGTTGCGTGATCGCTAATTTAATAATAGTTGGACAGAGAAATCTTCGAATGTTCGTCATACCTGCTCCGAGTGCTAGCAGAGACTCTACTTCTCCTTTTCGAAGCCGAAACTGGTTTTGGAGTTCTTGAACAGCGAGCACGGTAGCAGGCATGATATTCCCAATTGTTATACCAGCAATGACTACGATATTCACTGCTTCCGCATCAAATATCCCCAGCGGGAAAATTATTCCAAGCGTCGTAGCGACAGAAGCGCTTACTGATAGAAAGGTTGGAGATCTTATTCCGCCAATTTCAGGGGCCCTTCGTTCCACAACGAGAGTTGCGATTACAATCATCAGCCCTACCCAAATCCAAGCCCATGTTTTGGCAAGGTCATGGTCAAAGATAGCCGTAAAGAGAAATCCAACTGCTAAGAGCTGGATGGCAGCGCGGAAGCTAGCCGCGATAACAGATTTTTCGATTTTGAGTTTCAGTACAGCTGAAATAACTAATGAGACAGCGAGAAGGGCTAGAGAAGCTAATAGCTCAAGCCAACCAACATCTACCGATGCAATTATGAAGCAGAAGATCGAGTCATTCACCTGTAACTCTGTCCTCCATCAACGAAATAAGTGTGCCCTGTCATAAAACTCCCTGCATCAGATGCCAGTACTAATGCCATAGCAACCATTTCATCAGGTTCTGCTGCTCTTCGAAGAAGTGATCCTTTAGCTGCCATTTCTTGGAACGATTCCGGCATTGCTTGCACCATATCGGTGTCAACTGTTCCAGGAACCATCGCATTGACACGGATATTTTTTGAAGCTAGCTGAGCAGCCATTGACCTCGTTGCTGCATCTAATCCAGCTTTAGCGACGGAGTAGAGAAGATGATTTGGGGGATACATAAACGCTGCGTTGCTTAGCATATTTATAATTGACCCGCCTGAACCTGCTTCTAGATAGGGCAATGCTTCTTGCACAAGAAACACTGGACCCCGCAAATTTGTGTTCAGTGCTTTCTCCCATGCTTCTGGAGTGATATCGCCAACGCCTAGCATCAATGGGTTCGCTGCATTGTTCACGATGATATCTATCGTCCCATATGCTTCTACCGTCTCTAAAATAAGATTTTCGATCTGCGGTAACTTTCCCATATGAGCTGCTATGGGAACAGCTTTACCTCCAATTTCCGTGATTTCGCTCACAGTCTTTTCGCAAGTACTTTGATCACGGCTTGTTATAACTACACTCGCCCCATGTTGCGCGAAGCCGAGAGCAATAGATCGACCTATGCCGCGGCTTCCTCCGGTAACTATCGCAACCCTTCCTGTAAGGTCTAAGGATTCAGTTACAGGCTTCTGCTCCATAGATGCATATTAACCAGAGTTTGTCTGTTAACGCGCTAACCAGCCGCCATCGACTGCTATTGTCTCGCCGGTGATGTAACTTCCAGCATCTGAAGCAAGAAGAAGCATAGCGCCGTCAAGTTCATTAACTGCCGCTGGACGTCGTAACGGAGTATTACGTTCAATCCATTTTCTGCCACTATCTCCAGCGATCATTTCATCTGTAAGTTCTGTAGCTACGTACCCAGGAGCAAGAGCATTAACTCGAATTCCGAATCGAGCCCACTCCAAAGCTAATTCTCTTGTGAGATTTACAAGCCCTCCTTTTGCAGCTGAATATCCAGGTTGATTATTGGGAGCAGACCCTACAAAACCATGAATTGAAGCTACATTGACGATGCTCCCTCCAGAGTCCTGTTCTTTCATAATCTTTGCAGAAAGCTGAGCAAGAAAAAAACATGAAACAAGATCTATTTGAATAACACGTCTAAATTCCTCTAAGTCTTCGTCGATAGCTGCTACCGGGTCACTGATGCCAGCATTATTTATAAGAATGTCCACTTTCCCAAACTGATCGAGAGTGGCTTGGACAAGATTTTCACAATCCGCATCAGCTGTAACATCACAAGCACAAGGGACAATATTTTCAGTCTCATCAGAAAGTTTCTCTAGACGGTCAATTCTTCGAGCTGCGGCCACTACGTTTGCCCCAACTGATGAAAATAGTTTGGCAGTCTGTTCTCCTATACCACTTGAAGCGCCAGTAACGATGGCGACTTTCCCATCAAGTCGAAACGATTGGAGTGGATCTGACATTAGGAATCTCTTTCTTAACGCATGAAAAGAACCGGAGTCCAGTCAAGGACTTCACTTGGCTCATCATTCTTTCTATGGACAAAGGCTTTAACTTGAACTGCGACAAATCGGCCATTTCCAACAGAAATTTCTTCTAATGGTCTGTGTTGGAATGATAGAAGATCGTCTTCGAAAACAGGGCCTACATGATCGCACGTGTGCCAACCGACAATTGAGGCAATTCCATTAAATACCCTACTTAAGGAAGCCTGCGCAAGAGCTACTGTATGGCCGCCATATACAAGTGGTTTAGCATACGGGGAAGCCTCAGCGTCTCTGTGAACAGCAGCAACATTGTGGGTAAGGCGAATGAGACTCGAAGGTTGGGTAACAATATCGCGCATGGGATCGTTAGCTACTTCACCCACTTTGATTTCAGATGGGTTAGGAAGGTGTTCTAGGTTCCATGCTGTCAGGGACTCATCAATATATGTCTCCATATCTAATTTTGGATTCTCGCCTAGATCATCGTTATATCCAGGAAGTTTATTTCCTCTGAGTCGTATTAGGGGACAGCGTTGGTAGTCAAGGACGGGTTCTCCGTCTGCTGTGGTGGTTATATTAAGAAGAACTTTGCCACGGGGTTCTCTTCCTTCACGAGGAGCACTATCGCTCATGGATGCGACCGTCGTAATAGTTTCAATAGTTTCACCAATAAAAACTTGTCGGAGGATTCTAACATTCCTATAAAACAAATTCGCTATAACATTCTTCGTCGCAACTGTACTTGCCCCGATTGAAAGGTGAAGGAGAAGCCCTGGGCTAACAAGTCGTGAGGACGCTCCGGTAACTGCATTACACATCCGCTGATCTAGCGCAAGAGGAAGGGCTTCACCAGCTATAGCCTGATACGAAGCAGCTACCCCGCTATCTACGGAAACAGCAGGAGGTGATGGAAACACCATGCCAGGTGCCATTTCGTCGTAATAGGGGCCGTCGGATTCCATATTCGTAATTCAATGTTAGGCCATATTTATCAGGCTGAAACCTTCGACCATGCTGTTCTAGTTTAAAACGTTCTTTGTTTATCAGAATTTAGGCGTTCTTCCTTTTACTGCGATAGCCTTCACTTCGGTAGAAACCTTCTATGCATTGGAGCCAATGTGACACTAGGGAAAAAAGGAATAGAAAGATTAGAAACAGGCTTAACGTTTGATGACGTGCTTATTGTTCCACGTCGTTCATCAATCCGAAGTCGGCAAGATGTTTCTTTGACAACTCGGCTTACGAGGAATATAGATATACAACTTCCTATCATCGCTGCAAATATGGACACCGTATGCGAAGAGGAAATGGCTCTGGCTATCGCAAAATTAGGGGGAGTTGGCATCATTCACCGCTTTATGCCAGTAGATGCACAAGCCCAAATGGTAGAAAATGTGAAGAACGAAAGCAGTTCATTTGTTGTTGGTGCAGCAGTAGGGACAGATCATGATGCAGTTATTCGAAGTAAGGCCTTAATAGCTTCTGGAGTAGATCTTTTGGTATTAGATATCGCTCATGGACATGCCGAACATTCCATAACCGCCCTTAAGGAATTGAAAGATGCGTTCCCTGAAACTGATGTAGTTGTTGGGAATATCGCAACGGAAGCGGGGGCTGAAGATCTCTGCGAGGCTGGAGCGGATGCTATAAAAGTTGGTGTTGGCCCTGGAGGCGTTTGCACGACGAGACTAGTTGCCGGAGTAGGCGTACCCCAATTAACAGCTATTTTCTCTGCTAGTGATGTTCCAGTTCCAGTTATAGCAGATGGGGGTATTAAGTCCTCTGGAGATATTGCTAAGGCGATTGCGGCTGGAGCTGACAGTGTGATGATCGGATCGATGTTTGCAGGCACAAAGGAAAGCCCTGGCGACGTTGAATCTTCACCAAGAGGGTTAGTCAAGCGGGTGAGAGGGATGGCAAGCTTTGAAGCTATTGAAGCTCGCGCTCATAGATTCGGGGAACCTGTCGATGATGAATATTTTGAACAAAGAGCTCCTGAAGGCGTCGAAGGCGTNGTCCCTTATAAAGGAGAGGTTTCTAAAGTAATAGCTCAACTTGTTGCTGGGCTTAAGAGCGGTATGAGTTATAGTAACGCCCGAACAATTCCAGAATTTTGGGAAAAAGCAGAATTCATTAGGGTTACCCCCACAGGTTTGAGAGAAAATCAACCGCACGCGACTTTTGACTCTTAACAAATAAATTATTCAATATGACCGAATCGAGCTGAATGACTTCTCCAAATGAAAAAGGAATCGGTTTGGAGGATGCATTGACTATAGCTTCCTCGAAGAATGGAAAANGGTTTCGAAAATTCGTCTGGTATTTTCTAACCTATATTTTTGGTCGTTTCTATTGCAAGGTCGATGGAGTTGGTAAAGAGCATCTTGATACTTCTGATCCAGTGATTGTGGCTCCAACTCATCGGTCAANCCTTGATGCTCCATTACTGGTAACTCTTAATCCAAGGATGTTTCATTTCTTGGNAAAAGAATCACTTTTCTCCCCTAGATCTCTTGGATGGTTTATGTCAGCTCTNGGTGGGATACCAATCTCTCGAGGTGCTGGTGATCGAGAAGCATTAAAGGCTGCGCAGACTCTCATCGAGAAAGGTGAATCCATTGTTNTCTTTCCTGAAGGAACTCGACAAAAGGGGGATAAAGTCGGTGAAGTTTTTGANGGTACAGCTTTTTTAGCAGCTCGAACAGGTGCAAATGTTATTCCANTAGGCATCGCAGGAACAGAGGATTCACTTCCTTCAGGCGCGAAATTTCCGAAACGAACAAGAGTATGTTGTGTCGTAGGTNAGCCAATGGAGCTATCAAACCCTGACGGCGGACGAATTTCAGCCCCACAACGGAGAAATTTTTCTAATGACCTAGCTGTGCGTTTACAAGAGGTCTTTGATGAAGCGCTTGNTCGAAANAATAGNTANANCTNAAGCCGTATAGCCTCCATCAATGTTTAAAATCTGGCCACTGATATAGTTCGCNCGTTCGGAAGCTAAGAAACACACAGCNTCTGCTACGTCGTTAGCCTTCCCAAATCGACGTAACGGAATATTTTGTGTGGCNANATCTAGATCTTTCTGGCTGTACTCGCCTTTAGCNATAAGCTCTTCNGCCATACCNTCTGACAGCATTCCGGGTCCNACAGCATTTGCTCTCACCCCATACTTTCCTTCTTCTGCTGCAAGACCACGAATGAGCATCTCAACTGCNGCCTTNGGNCCCGCTGACAATCCATCGCGAATTGGATATCTANCAGTTGCAGCAGNTGTAACAGCTANGATGCTNCCCTTACTTGCACGAAGGNAGGGNAGANCNGCNTGAACAGNNTTGAAAAANCCATTTATTTCTANNTCNNCATGNTCTTTAAANANTGCAGGGGATATTTTNGANAAGTGNGTCTGNGGNACNTGAGGGCCTACTGTATGGACAAGAGTATGAATTCCCCCTTTTTCCTCAAGGAATTCANNGANGGTAGAAATTGCATCNACGTCCCGTAAATCTAGTGACCTAGAAAGTGGGACTTTACCGAATGAGCCAAGGGTCGCTTCAAGCTCTCNTGAAGCCTCTTCNTTCTGAAAATAGGTAAACGCTACTTTACTTCCTCGTTCTGCGAGAAGACGACAGACAGCTGANCCAATCCCCCCTGTTCCACCAGTAACTAGCGCATACCCTTCTAAGTCTTGAAAATCCACTAGCACTCCCTTACGGTCAATGAACCTATATGTAGATTGGCACATGATCGCCCCAAGTGGAATTTATGAGCATAGTTCGTCCAAAATGGTTCGTTCCGATTCATGCAAAAAATAGAAAATCTGTAAAACCGTAGATGAAATTTTGAATTCTATGTCCAAAAGTCAAAGAAATCCTCTAACGTTGCGAGTGTGAAGGCCCTCGTATTCGAACGCAAAGAGCTAAAGTATGCAGCAGCGACAATAGGTTCACGCGTCTCTCCTGGTATCGGATCACAGGTTGGACCTCTCCGCCTTAAAGACATTGACCCTCCCNAAATANCTGGTGACGGGTGGGTTAGAGTTTTCCCACTNCTGTCGNGGATCTGCGGTAGCGACCTCGCAACAGTTGATGGNAAATCCAGTCGTTATTTTGANCCTCTNGTTTCATTCCCATTCGTNCCAGGACATGAAGTCGTNGGGGAGCTAGAAGATGGAACGAGAGTAGCACTCGAACCCGTTTTAGGACCGGAAAGTAGAGGNGAGGGGCCCGCATTTGAGGGCGCTTCACCTGGNGATGGCGATGACTACGGATACCTCCTAAGCGGACCCATAGGAGATGGAATACAAATCGGATATTGTGCCGGCACCGGTGGGGGATGGAGCACGGAATTAATTGCACATAAATCACAGATCCATGAAGTTCCTGAAGATATTTCAGANGAAGGAGCAGTCATTCTTGAACCNGCTGCAGGNGGTGTCCACACAGCGCTAAAAGCTCAGATCCAANCTGGAGATGTCGTCGCAGTNCAAGGGTCTGGCACTATGGGGCTTTGCAGTATCGCCGCAATCCNGAAATTCACNGACGCAGGAACCGTAATAGCTTCAGCTAAATACCCTCTTCAGCGTTCACTAGCAGAAGAGTTCGGTGCCGATATTGTTGTNGAACCATCAGAGTTAAAACGNGCTGTTCGACAAGTAACCGGATGCAGAATGATCGGAAACTCGCTATCAGGTGGCAGTAANGTNACAATCGATGCGGTTGGCAGTGCATCNTCCATAGAAACATCTTTAGAAATAACTAGACCTAGGGGCCGNCTCGTAATGCTAGGCATGCCAGGAGTTACCAAGGTTGATTTAACTCCTTTGTGGCATCGCGAAATAGAAATGGTTGGNTCTTACACGTATGGAACTGAANCNCTTCCCGATGGATCAGTAACGAATAGTTATGCCTTAGCTTTCGAGCTAGTCAGAGAAATGCAATTAGANAAACTTGTAACAGATTTGTATCCACTTGATAGGTATAAACANGCTATTCGTCATGCTGCCGAAGCCGGCTCTTTAGGAGCCATTAAAGTCGCNTTTGATCTCCGCGGTGAAAAACGCTAAATCTCANCTANGACGATTCCGNTTTTGGAGGCCGATAGAAAAGGCCCAGCAGGCTTAGTGCTGCTACTACTCCACCACCTGCTGAAATAATCAGACCTACATACCCATCGAGGTCGTCAGCTAATCCAATTCCATGATCGATTGACCATTCGCCAGGTCCAAGCATTGCGACTGTTATAGCGCCAATAGCTAAAACAAAGACATACTCCCATCCCTCATTAAGCACCATGAACCCATTTTTACTGTGTACTGTCCAATATGCCACCGACATCAAACCGACAAAACCAAGAGCAGCGAAAGACGTAAGAAATCCAGCTGCTAGAAAAAAACCCGAGCCTACTTCACCACACGCCGCAAAGTAAGCATGGACCTTTCCAGGACGCATGCCCATACTGTCNAACCAACGGCCAGTTCCCTCAATCTTTCCTCCTTTAAAAAACTTGTTGTACCCGTGTGCAGCAAGGGTAAGTCCCAAAGAGANCCGGAGGATGGTTAAGGCTAAATCTATTTCCATAATCGTTNAGTGCTTTCTAGTCGGGGAGCTATACCTAAAAGATTGCCATATTTCATCCATAAATGCTTGTTCTAGCGGAACAAGCAATAATCAAGTTTCCACATGNGCTAANTTTGGCGTACGAGCTGGGAGATGATCTCTGAATTAGGCACAACACCCAAGTTCTGCCTCTACGATAGAACTTGTGTTCGTTACAATCTTGTTCATCCTTGCAGCTGTTGCTATGGGCTACGCAATTTTACGAATTGGGATAAGTGTCTTACGAATTTTGTCGACTCCCTTGCCGGAACCACCTCCNGCNGGCGAACTTCGAAAAGTGAAGCTAAATTATCTATGTTCNTTGTGCGGGAGTGAAGTCAGGATGACTGTAGCTACTGCTGAAGAGCCAGACCCCCCTCGACATTGTATGGCTGAAATGGATCTTATTTTAGAAGAATAAGTTNCCAGTTCAGCGAATTTAATCACGATCTCAATGGGAGTCTTGTGGACTGTGTTAAANATGTTAAAGATGTTTGACATGGGAAAATAGTAAGTTATCCACAGGGTGTGAGTAAAAATGGGGATAATTACATGAATGTAACTTAGATTTTTGCNTCGAATTTATATCTAAGTCAGTGAAGCTGGGTAGCAGTGATAATTCCCGCGAGNACCATTCCAAGGCCTCCCAATAAATACCAGTTGTTTGTCCCTCCTGGGAGAAGGTCAACATAGTTGACAATGATCATTGCCGTTCCCAAACCAAGTAAAGAAAACATTGTCGGTGCTACCCAGCGTGAACTAATTTTCTTTGATGGTATATACCCCATNGAGGTNGTNCCACTTGGGGGGAGATTCGATGGACGCGTTCCTTTTTCCGTAATACGACTATTACCTTTTCTATCTTTTGGTGGTTTTCCCATGGTCTAATAATAGAAGACAAGGAACAGAAATGTTATTTCCCGTAGTATTTCCTTAGGGATCNACTACCCTCGCAATAATGACTTCTNAAGTTCTGGTAATCGATAACTACGACTCGTTTGTGTATATTCTCGTCCANTATCTCGGCGAGTTAGGTGTGAAACCTCTCGTATATCGCCATGATCAAATCTCTCTAGAAGAAGCAATNGAGCTNAACCCTCAAAAAATNTTAATTAGCCCTGGCCCAGGNACCCCCGATGACGCAGGTATTTCAAATTCCCTNATTNCTCATTTTAAGGACATATGTCCAATTCTTGGAGTNTGTTTAGGCTTGCAATGCATTGGGCAAGTTTTCGGTGGGAAGGTAGTCCGGTCCCCAAAGGTAATGCATGGAAAGACCTCTGAAATTAACCATGACGGTAAGGGCATTTTTGACGGATTGCCAAACCCATTTAACGCCACCCGCTATCACTCCTTGATCGTAGAAGATAGCTCTCTTCCTGATGGACTTGAAATTTCTGCAAAGTCTAATGATGGGCTCATTATGGGACTGCGCCATATGNGGTATCCGATAGAGGGAGTCCAATTTCATCCNGAATCTATTCTCACTGAGAATGGCCTAGCTTTAATCGAAAATTTCCTGNAGNGTTAGAAAGCTTTATCCTCCATCAGGTGTCGGTGTNGGTTCNGGTTCAGGAGTAGGTTCNGGTTCAGGAGTAGGTTCNGGTTCAGGNNNAGGNNNNGGTTCGGGTTCAGGAGTAGGTTCNGGTTCAGGAGTAGGTTCAGCTTCGCTAGCAACACCAATACAAATTGACACTGTACTTTCCGGAGCCACTGGTGTTCCTGCTTCGGGGCTCTGGGAGTATACCCTTCCTATACTTGGCGATTCAGGNTCGACTTCGCANTCAGTTGGAGGATTAACAAATAAGTTACTGTCATCTAAAAGGATCGCTGCTGCTTCAGGTGTTTGCCCAATAACAGATGGNACCTGAACTGTTGAAGGCCCAACAGATACTTGGACCGTGACAACGTCTTCAAGNCTATGGTCAGTTCCTTCCTCAGGNGAAATTGANAGGATTATGTCAACTTCGTCATCAGGATTTTCTATTTCGACTTCTTCAATGATGACAGTCCAGCCTTTGCTAACTAATTTTTCATCTATCTCTGAGCGATTTCTTCCGACGATATTGTTCGGTATGAGATCGCTTACTCGACCGTCTGAGACTCTGATTACTACTACGTTATTCGGCTCTAATGCTGATCCTGCTTCGGGTTCTTGTTCGGCAACGACACCAAGATCATAATCGTTGGTTTTAATTGTGTAGATTTCAATATTTTGAAAGCCTTCATTNCGTAACCGATTTAATGCTTCTTCCTGTGTTAGGCCTACTGCAANCGGAACTTGCTTCGCTTCAGGNCCGACACTGACAACTAGATCCACAGCTTCACCGGGTTGTATTTCNGCTCCAGGTTCGGGGTCTTGACTAAGGACCCTGTCGGAAGGTATATCTGTTCTGATTTCAGTTGTTAATCGTCCTACTTCTAATCCTCTTGCTTGNAGTAGAGAAACTGCTTGATCTCGCCCTAGGTCAACAACGAAGGGAACAACAACTGCATCTGATGCAACTGGTATTGGCGTTCCTGTTTGAACTGGATCCGTATCCGAATCAGAGGAATCTCCAATTGCGTTTACTAGGAGAATTATCAGCGCAACAAGCGCTGCTAGAAGGCCCACTGTAAGTAATCCCCATAGCCAAATCCGTCTATCATTTCGCTCATATGGGTCGAAATACTCGGGTGGGTATGGGGGGCCTGGNTAGTTTGGATTGGTCATTCCCTGAGTTGCTTGAACTGGATTAACTNGTGTGGCCGCATCTTCCATCGGATCAATGGCTGATGTGAATTCAGTAGCCTCTGAAAGGCCTTCGGGCCCTAAGGAATGCCAGCCAGAAAGAAATTTTTCCAAATCTGATTGGAGTTCTTCAGCACGACTATATCTTTGGTCCGGTTCTTTATTTAACAGCTTTGCAGTTATTGCCTGAAGGGCTTCAGCAACACCTGGACGCCTTGAAGAAATAAGTTCAGGTTGTTCTTGTACATGCTTGTATGCGATTGAAACTGGGCTATCTCCACTGAAGGGGGGAGTTCCGGTAAGCATTTCGTACATAACAATTCCAAGCGAGTACAGATCGCTTCGGCCATCTAAAGGTTTTCCTTGTGCTTGTTCAGGGGAAAAGTACGTAGCTGTTCCCATCACAGCTCCNGTTTGGGTAAGGTCTGTTTGTCCATTTCCGGAAATAGCAGTGGCAATACCAAAATCAGCAACTTTTATTTGACCTGAATCGGAAACAATCACATTTCCAGATTTCATGTCGCGATGCACCACATCGTTTTTATGGGCAAAACCAAGAGCTGATGCAATCTCTTTCGCTATTTCTGCTGCTTGCACAGCTGGAAGAGGTCCTTCTGTTCGAATAACTTCAGAAAGNCTTCTCCCTTCAACATATTCCATCACTATGTAATACGTTTTTCCTTCTCTGCCCCAGTCATACACTCCAACAATATTTGGGTGGCTTAAATTTGCAGCGGCTTGAGCTTCTCGCCGAAATCGCTCAACAAAAGCAGGGTCTGTAGCGAATTCAGGAAATAAAACCTTTACAGCAACAGGNCGGCCGAGAAGCTGATCCTGTGCAAGAAANACTTCAGCCATACCTCCGCGAGCGAGTCGCCGTTGAAGTTCATATCTTCCGCCTAAAATTATTGGCCCTTGTTCGGACATAGGGACAAAGTTTAATAGGCAACAAGGGTCAGATAGGTTCACCCTAAGAAGTCAGTAACATAAAAGTCATCTTTGGGGCTCTTTTTGAGTAAGAGTTATTCCAAAAAACCTTGAATTCTTANGGCTTCCAAAAGAACTTCTTTNGCTATCGGGGCTGCATCAGTACCTCCGGTTAATTGTCCCTGTCCTGGTACTGACTCAACAATTACAGCTATCGCTAATGTTGACTCACCATCTTTAGGGCCGGCATACCCAACGATCCAGCCGTGGGTATCATCAGGACGATCTGCGTCAACTTGAGCAGTGCCTGTTTTCCCACCAACAACTACTCCAGGTATCGCCAAATTTGTTGCTGTTCCCGAAGTCGCTGTGATTTCCATAGCTAATTGCAAACTACGCGCATCTTGGCGTGAAAGGACGCTTTGCCAAATCAATGGTTTATAGACTTCAATGAGTTCTCCATCCTGGTCAGTGAATGAATTCATCAGGTGAGGTTTCATCAAAATTCCATCATTGGCGATAGTTGCCGCAACAAGCGCCATCTGCAGAGGTGTTGCTTTGACATTAAACTGCCCAATTCCTGATTGAGCAAGGGCCGGNGTATTCTCAAGGATTGGAATTGGAGGTTCAGCATCTGTTTCTCCTACTTGGTTTCCGAAATCGTCTGGAAAGACAGATTCCGCTGGGGAAGGAAGATCTATCGGCGGAAGTTGATTAAAACCAAACTTTTTAGAAGTTTCGATTAGGGACTCAGCTCCAACGATTTCTGCTGCCAATTCAGCAAACGTGGTATTACAAGAAACGCGTAACCCCTCAAGGATGTCTCCACCACATGTGGATCCTGCGTAGTTCTGGAGTGGAAATGTAGTAAGAGGAGGGGTGTATGTAGCTCTGACATCAAACTCTGGCTGCGTTAGGGTAGCAGATGTTGAAGTTAACGCAGCTGAAGCGGTCACAAGTTTAAACGTTGAACCCGGGAAGAAAATTTCTCTATACATTTTGGGTAGACGAGGGTCTTCTTCTGACGGAAGTGAGGAGTATTCCTCCCAAGCTTTCTCTCCTGCTTTCAAATCTGATGACCCAAAAATACTTGGGTCATAGGACGGGTAACTCCAAAATGCAAGAATGGCTCCTGTCCTTGGGTCAACTACGACGACAGAACCGTTTCGTTCACCTAAAGCCTCTTTGGCTGTTTCTTGGACAGAATGGTTAATCGTTATAGTGAGGTCAGCTGAGGTGTCGGTGACAGTAAAGATGTCTTTCAAGCTGTTAAATTGCTGCGTTTCCTTTTGTCCTGCAAGTTGGTCATTGTAATAGCGCTCTAATCCATCAGCCCCATATTGAAATGAGAAAAACCCAGTTGAATGGGCATATAAGTCTCCATATGGGTAGGTGCGTTCATATTTGAGCTGGCCTTCGATGCTAAGGGACTTTGCGATTANCTCTCCGTCTATTGTGATAATTTCTCCACGTTCGCGATTNAAATCACGGATTACGGATCTCATATTGCTTGGATTTTCTTGAAGGTCTTTCTGCTGGAAGATTTGTATTCTNTTTAATTGCACAAAGAGAGCAACAAAACAAAGAATNAGTGCTATTCCCAAAATTCTTATATTTCGATTCATCCGGCCCCCATTGGCGATGAGTTCTCATCTGGTTTACCTCTACGTGCCTCATCAGAAATTCTGAGAAGAAGCGCTAGAAGGACCCAGTTCGCTAGCAGAGAGCTTCCCCCATAACTTACGAATGGAAGAGTGACTCCAGTAAGTGGAAGGAGGCGGACAACACCAGCGATAATGATAAACGCCTGAAACCCTAGCAAGGTTGTTAGCCCAGCGGATAGGAGTTTTTCNAATGGTCGTGAAGATGTAAGAGCAATTCGTAATCCGGATCCCACTAAAAGTAAAAAGAGAGTTAGTACTGCAGTCGTCCCTACGAGCCCTAGCTCTTCTCCAATAGCTGCGAGTATAAAGTCTGTTTCAACTGCAGGAATATTTTCAGGTGTACCCACACCTAGTCCAGTACCTGTGAATCCTCCTTCTGCAAGAGCAAATGAACTCTGGACTATTTGATATCCGTCCCCAGTTGGGTCGTCAAAGGGTCTTAGCCATATATCGACTCGTTCTTGGACGTGGGTGAATTGACTCCAAGCTAGGAGTGCCCCTCCAGAGAAAAGTGCTCCGCTCATTATTAAATATGACGCTTTTCCAGTTGAGATCCAAAGTAACGCTACAAATAGTGTGAAGAAAAGAAGGGANGAGCCAAGGTCTTTTTCTGCCACCATAACGATGAGAGAAACTCCCCAAGCAAGAAGTATGGGTCCAAGATGCCGAAGTTCTGGAATGGCGACGCCAAGCCGGCCGACACTTGTTGTTGCTAGAACATCGCGCTTTTCGACAATGTACGCTGAAAAGAAGATAGCGAGAACGATTTTTGCAAATTCTCCTGGTTGGAAGTTAATTGAACCTATTGATACCCATATTTTTGCGCCATTAATTTCTCTTCCAAACCCTGGAATTAAGGGCATTATTAGAAAAACGACACCGGTCGTCATCAAGATATATCGGTATTGTTCTAACCGCCGAATTTGTGGAATAAAGACCAGGGTGGCAATAAATGCTGCGACACCAATGAGTGTCCATGTCGCTTGTAACCCCGCTAAGTCTTTATCGAGACGNGCAATGACGAAGTATCCAATACCATTCAGAAGGCCCGCTAATGGTAAGAGAGAAAAATCTGCGTGAGGGGCAAATTTTCTTACTGCAAGATGAGCTAAAAGAAGAAGGAGGAGGATTCCTATTAAAAATGGAACGATATTTGCGGGTATTGAAGATGATCTCCCCAAACTGGCTAGGACATATCCAGCTACAACAAGAACAGCGACAAAAAGAAGGAGGAAGAGTTCAATGTTACGATTTCGAGATTTCATATTTNTGAANATCGACTAGTTTTCATTNTTTCTCAGTTATCTCTTCTTGCAGAGCATCTAAATATTGAGATGCTTCTTCTAGAGTTTCGAACTGAGGTTTTTGTCTGATTTCTTCAATAGTTCTTTTATCAAGGTCACGTCCAAGTATTGGTCGTCGTTCTTCAATCGTTGGGTCAAACCATAAGATGCTGCTTGTTCTTCCCTGGTATATGAGTATTTGCGAATTCTCTATAGATGTATCACCGACTTGCTCAAAACTAACAAAATAGTTATTGCGNGCGTAACGTCCGATAAATAGACCAACAATCAAAAGTGTTACTAACGCTGTAATTATAAGTTTCCTAATATTTTCAGGGGTTGTTTGCCATTCAGTTGCCCCTTCAGGTCTGTTTCCAAGGCTGCGTGAGGTAGCTGAAGAAGAAGTGGGTGAGCTTTGGTCTGGTATCGATGCTGATATAGGAGAAATAATCGAAGGTGTAGTGGAAACCTCGCCTTCTTTCACATCGACAATCACAACCGTTATATTGTCGTTGCCTCCATTGGCATTAGCTAANCTGACAAGCTGCTNAGCGGCTTCTTGTGGATTATCGACTACCTCGAGAGTGTGTCGNATTTCTGCTGCAGATACTTCATTGCTTAGACCATCNGTACATAANAGAAAACGGTCGTCTTTGTGTATGGGGAGCTCCCAGCAATCTACAGTCGCCTCTGTATTGATTCCTAACGCACGGGTAATAATGTTTCGATGTGGATGATTTTCTGCTTCTTGTTCAGTAATTTTTCCTTCGCGCCTCATCTCCTCAACAAGACTATGATCTTCGGTTACTTGAGAAAATTGGCCTTGAGATAGAAGATAAATCCGTGAATCGCCAATATTGGCTACCGCAAGTTTTTCAGCTTTACCTGCGGAGGGTTCGATCATGGTTATCCCGCAAAGAGTTGTGCCCATCCCATCTAATTGAGAATTTGTTTCTGCTTCTGCGCGTACGGCAGTATTTGCTTCGATGACTTGATCTCGAAATGATTGAACTGTTGAGTATCTTTTTTTGTCGAAGAGTTTCTTTACTGCTATTTCAGATGCTATTTCTCCACCACGGTGCCCTCCCATCCCATCTGCGACAATAAAAAGGGAATCGCTAACTGCGAGAAAGTCTTGATTCATCTTTCGGATTTTTCCAACATCTGTTGCAAAACCTAAATCAAAATAAGATGACGGTGTATTTAAGTTTGTAATAGTNCGGTCGTCACTCATTTGACCTCAAGTACTGTGTTGCCAATTTGAATACGGTCTTGCTGTTCCAGTAAGTGGGGTTTCTCTACCTTTTCTCCATTGACGAACGTCCCATTTGTCGATGTTAAATCCTCAAGATACAGAGTATTCTCTTCTAGGAAAATCCGAGCATGTCTGTGTGAGGTAAAGGAGTCATTGATTGTAATGTCACATTCCTCATCTCGGCCTAGGAATATTTCTTCCTCTAAGGGATATTCAGTCCCCTGTGTGTCTTGAGGTTCGACTGTCAACAAATGCGTTATGGCTGTTTTGTTATCCTTATCATTACCCTTTTTTGNGGCACGTATAGATTTTTTGGGTTTCCTTAGCTGGATTAATGACATAATAACGACCCAGATAAAGAAGATATAGAGAAGNGCTAAGAAGAGAAATTTTAAAANCTCTAAAAATTGTTCAGACATTGTCCGTCTCTGTTTCACTTACTTTTACAAACCCTTTTATAGGGAACTGATGATTTATCTTGCTTGCCATTTGGGATTACGTTTTTCTTTGTAGGCTTTGCGACCTTCTTTAGCATCTTCGGTTTGACTAGCGACGATTCGCATTGTTTCACCAAACCTTACTGCTTCTACCCAACCCATGTCTTTCGTTCTGGTCGCAACTTCTTTTGTTACTCGTGATGCGATAGGTGCGGATCGACAAAGTCGTTGGGCAAGCTCATTAGCCTTTTCTAGTAGTTCTTCATGCGGATAGACTTCCCAGACAAGCCCTATCTCTTTCGCCCGTTCTGCTGTGATTGTTTCGCCTAGTAGTAATAGCTCCATCGCATGGGACCAATTAAGTTTGTTCGGAAGGCGAATGGCCCCAACAATTGTTGGGATTCCAATGCGAACTTCTGGATAGGCAAATGAGGCACGATCGCTAGCTACCACAAAATCGCAAAATGTTACTGCAGTTAAGCCATACCCGATACAAGGCCCGTTTACTGCTGCGATGATGGGTTTAAATATCTCCATCCCGCTTTCGAAGCTGTTTATCGTAGGTTTTTCCCAGAAGGTTCCTGGAAAAGTACCGGCGCTTCCTTTCAGATCTTTCAGGTCAGCTCCGGCGCAAAACGTGTCGCCAGCCCCTGTGAGAATAGCAACCCAAGCAGTTTCGTCTTCTAAAAATNTCTTCCACGCAGCGTTAAGAGCTTCGCGCATAGCCCCGTTTATTGTATTGAGATTATCTGGTCGGTTATAGCTAATTGTGACAACATTACCTTGTTGTTCATATGTAACTGGAGGGTTCATCATGATTAGCTTGCTTCAAATCTGATTCTGTATGAACCAAATTCAATCTGGTCATGGTCGGTTAGTACATGTTGAGAAATTCGGCGCCCATTCACCAAAGTCCCATTGGTCGATCCAAGGTCGGACAAAAGGTAGCCAGTCTCTCTTAGAAGAANTTCTGCCTGATTTCTGCTGATACTTGGGTCATCAATACAGACCGTGGAGTNTTGAAGACGTCCAATAGTGATAACACGATTTCCGATTTGTATTCGTTTGCCATCGGGCAGTACTAGAGCGCCAGGTGGGCACCCGCTTTCATCTTGCTTTAACCGAGCATCGATACGAAATGTTCCTGCTCGTAAGTTCTCTTCCTTTTTTATGCTGACGTTAATCGAACCAAGAAATATATAACCTTCTTGATAAGAATAATCCCGAATGGTTTCTTCTAGTTCTTGTTCTAAAGGCTCTTTAGCTTTAATGAGATTTGAATAATCACTTTCGGAAATGGCGACATCNAAGTCATTCGGTGCAAGATGGTCACCGTGAACGCCTATGCTCCGATTNAGCTCTATTTCTCTGACAATTTTTCGACTTATTTCAACAGGCTTAAGCTCACTGCTGAAAAATTTAGCAAATGTTCCTTCAACGAGCTTCTCGATTTTATTTTCAACTTTTTTGATTACCACAATCCCATTTTAGTCCTCCATGGGGGTTATTCTCCAATGAGACCACGTAAGACCAATTCTTCTCTTGATGNGAAATCAAATATTATCGGCGAGCTCAACTCCGGATCCCTGCAAACGTTGTAGCCGGGGGCATCCGCTGCAGTAAAATTTCGGGTAGTTGTTGGGTATGTTCCAGTCGATGGAGTTTGAAGGAATTCCTCCACCGCATCGGCAAGGGCGTTTGATACAGCTGGAAGGTATTCTGCCGATTTAAGAAGTTTGGCTTCAGAAGGATTTGCTAAATAGGCGAGCTCTATAAGGGTTGTCGGAGTTTTTGGTCGAGACATCATACCGTATGTGTCTGTGCCGCGATTGTTTAGTACTCTGATAACTCCAGCATCGTATTGACTTGTCCATTGCACCCAGGAGAACTTGTCGAGTGCTTCATAGACAGCTTCGTATACCAGAGTTCCTAGTCTTGCTGACTTTACTGAGTTGCTTTGCACAAACGTTTCAGCTCCTGGGTCAGATGAAGGAGCAATCATTGGTGCATTGTGATGAATCGAAACCATAGCAGCTGCCTGTAGGTGATCTGCGTAAAGCCCGCGAGATGAAAGTGGTATGTGATAGTTCTTTGTTCGAACTAGAAAAGAAGTGATCCCTCTGTTTGCAAGCTCATCAAGGAATGCTTCAGCTACATCCATGTTGATGGCGTTTTCCCATATTCCTGAATAGTAAGCTCCACCGTCGAC
>PBPU01000068.1 GCA_002724825.1 Acidimicrobiaceae bacterium | reverse complement strand
AATGGACTCGAAGTTGTTGTGTTCATGGAAACATTGCTCTATAACCTCTTTGATGTCATTGTCGATGCTGACTTTGCAGCAGCAAATGGCATAACTTCAGGTATGGACTGGCAAGAAGCCATGGAAGCGCTTGACTGCACCAATGTTGGTGTTGTTGCTCGTGGTGCTGCTGCTGAGGACCTTGCAAGGATCCTTATTCAGGCCGCAGGTCTCGATGAAGAGTGCTTTACTTATGTAGCGGTTGGTTTACAACCACTTCCAGGTCTTGAATCTGGCGACACGGATTGGACTGTTACATTCGATCCATTCCAGGTTGTTGCTGTAGAGACTGGAGCAGGTGTTAACCCATTCTCGATCCAACGAGGCGAAGGGCCTCCAGGACTTGACTGGCCAGGCCTTGTCTACATGACTGGTNNNGANACATTTGACAGCCAAGCANGCTGAACTNTGTGCCTACAAGTCAGGAACTGTAGAAGCTATNNNNTGGNTAGCNGATCCTGCNAATGCNGAGCGAGCNGGAGAAATNGCAGCTACACGNNTAGCTGAAGNTCTCCACCCNCTNATCCCNGCGNTNNTNGNNAAGTACCAAAATGCATTCAGCNNNACAGGTGACATACAATTTGGACAGATCGAAACGATCAGCCAGATTTCTGTNGANGTCGGCAAGACCGACCGACTGTTCGCTGCTGATGAGGTAGCACAGGACCTNGACTGCGAATAAAANCGTAGTCGGTTCATAGAAACTGATTCGGGGCCGGTGCTNAGGCACCGGCCCCGAAAAACCTTTTAGAAAGATTTTTAAGNCAGGAATCAAAAAAAAAATGACNAATGCTGTCGACATAGAAAACGTTTCATTAGTGTTCGGTGGTGAAGGCAACAACCCAGTCCTCGCCGTAGACACCATCAACATTGCAATTCCCAAAGGCCAATTCGTAGCCATCGTTGGACCCAGTGGCTGTGGGAAAACAACCGTCCTTAACATGCTTGCAGGTTTGATTCCGCCTACAGCCGGATCAGTTAAGCGAAACGGTACGGAAGTCAATGGACCAAGCCGNGATGTTGGCTACATGCTGGCTCGTTCGGCACTAAGCCCATGGAGAACAGCGCTTCGCAATATCGAAATGGGATTACAAATTCACGGAATAGACAAAGCTACACGGCGAGAACGAGCCCATGAACTTATCTCACTATTGCATCTCGACGGATTTGAAGACTCCTACCCATCTCAACTCTCACAAGGAATGCGCCAACGAGTCGCAATTGCAAGAACCCTAGCCATTGACCCAGATTTGTGGCTAATGGATGAACCATTTGGAGCGCTTGATGCTCAAACCCGACTCACCGTTCAAGGAGAATTTATAAACCTCTGGGAAAGATCAGGGGAAAGTTCAGTCATCTTCGTAACCCACGACCTAGAAGAAGCAGTCTTGCTCGCAGATCGGGTTATTGTCATGACTGCTCGACCCGGTCGAATCAAAAGCGATACGATCATTGATCTACCACGGCCAAGAGTGATAGATGAACTCCGATTCGATGACAAATTTAAAGAAGCGGAACACAGGATATGGAAGGAACTTCGTGATGAAATCATCTGATACAACCTCACCTGAACCAAGTAACNACGAAANAGACAATTCTCAAGATTCAACTNTTCAATCAGAACGTTTCGATATGTCTTCCATCACAGAAGTACCAAGATGGAAGCGAATTCTTATAGCTATCGACATCCCAATCCAACTTGTCCGGATAGCTCTTCTCGTCCTAATTATTTGGGCNTGGGAATCACGNTGGATTTTCAAAGGAGGGAGCCCATTCTCTTTCCTCGGTTGGGACTATGAACTTTTTCCGGAAATTATGCCCCTATTCCAAGGGGTACCCAGCGAAGCGTTGGATTTCTTCCAAGACGTTTGGAATGATTCACTGTTCTGGGGCGATTTCTGGGTGACATTACAGGAAGCGCTCCTTGGCTTCGTCATTGGATCCGGTTCGGGATTTATTGTCGGNCTTCTCCTAGGGAGCTTCAGAAAAGCAGCGAAAGTGATGTCTCCCTTTCTTATCTTTGCGAATGCTGTTCCAAAGATCGCACTCGCCCCGATCTTGATTCTCTGGTACGGGGTTGATATTGCATCGAAAGTTGCGCTAGCAACAATAATTGTTTTCTTNATTGTGCAAATACCTGTTCAGGCTGCAGTGAGCGGTGTAGACCCAGATCTTGATGTTGTTGCGACTTCCATGGGTGCAACTCAATTCCAAAAATTCAGATTTGTCGTCATTCCAGGTATTCTTGGCCCATTATTTGGAGCTCTTCGTCTTTCTTCCATCTATTCGATACTTGCCGTCGTACTTGGAGAGTTCATCGTCTCTAAACGCGGTTTAGGGCAGCGTCTGCTCTACGAAACAAATAACTTCGGTATGGGCAAAGCAATCGGGTTAATCACAATACTCGCCGGCCTTGCCCTTGTATTTAATGCAATCATTGGGATGATGGAACGACGGTTCTTACGGTGGCAAGATACAGAAGCTCGAGGAAAAGTTGTTTCTCTATAAACTCAGGCCATTCGTTCAGTTAGGAAAATAAATGGGGAAGCGTGGTAGGCCTGCTGGAGTAGATAGCGCAGAAACACGTCAACGAATCCTTGATGCTGCAAGAAGCGTATTTTCTGTCAAAGGCTACGATGGTGCGTCCATCTTAAAAATAGCGGAGTCAGCAGATCTCGCTCCCAGCGCTATTTATAACCACTATGAAAATAAAGAAACCTTGTATATGGCGGTCTTTGAAGAGACAGCTGATGCGATTTGGGGAAGTGTGTCATCAGCGAGTAAGAAGGACACGCTCGTTGAAGCTTTCGACCACCTCATAACATCGAGTCGAAAGATAGCCGATGATTTTCCTGGCCATTCAGCATTTTTAGCGTCTTTACCCCTTGAAGCTAGGTTCCATCCGGAATTCGAGAAGTTGATGGAACGAAGGGCCGAGTTCCAAGATGAGACATTTCAATCATTGGCTTCACTCGGAACAAGAACAGGAGAATTTTCTGCTCTATCTGAAGCTGAACTAAAAGAAGTTATCCGTTGTCTTGTTATGGGATGGTTCTTTGAAAGACATTTTCGACAAGCTGAAATACCTGGNAGNGGAGAAAGCATCGTAAAATTTGTTNGATCAATCAGTTCACTGCCATCAATGCACTGAGCGTTACGAAGATTTAGCCAAGTAAATCGAGCATTTATGACAGCGACATAACCTCTAGCTGATTTACAATCCACTGTTCCATGCAGGGNGACGAGCGACAGCGTTAAATCTGACCGTGATCTCTGAGTACCTGAANCGACCGTGTCCCCATCGCAATTGCAAGCTCGCGAACACGCGGGATGGATGGGTCATTGATGNGTGGTATNGAGCATGCAATTGCGAANCTATAAATAAGTGAAGATCTGTAAACTTCCATTAAATTTGAGAAACTNATNTTTAGTCCACATCTTTCTAATTCTTCAGCGTAAAAGCGAAGGAGGTCTTCCTCTAAGCGNTGTCGGTCTTCTATCGTCATCGATTGGATCAGAAAATATGTNAAGTCAAACGCCGGTGGTGCGATACAGCAACCTTGCCAGTCAATAAGTGCGACAGATTGACCATCTGGTGAAAATAACAGGTTATCTGCCCTCAAATCACTATGGATAAAAGTAGAAGGGAACCCTGCAGTACGGCGTAGCATTTCGTCCATTTCTTCAGCTAGATCTTCACTTGTTTTAGTAATGGATGAGAGTGAAATTTCCCCTTGGAGTATCTCGGCTAACTGTCCCCAGCCGTTTCGTGTAATCGTCGTTAAGTTGGTTCGCCTCCGCTGATCATCTAATCGCGGCAGCCAGCTCATTGTTTCCAATTTAGGATCATTCCACCAATACGCATGTAATTTCGCCATTTCAGTGATAACAAGCCGAGCTTGCTGCTCAGATAATCCAATTATTTGGTCTACCGAAGTATCTGCAGGAATCATTTCCTGCAATAAAAGAAACTCAGCAGTCTCATCGTTGTACCATGCTGCAATAAATTCAGGCACGTTAACAGGTGCGGATGAAAGCAGTTCAGCGTAGCTACGCAGTTCTCGCTCATGAGTATCTCCGCGTTTCGCAAGAGCTAAAGTTTCTTCACGGATAGCAGCGAATTTCGCAACAACCGTCAGCGGTTCCAACGAGGCATCATGAAAAGAGATGTCCAGTTTGAAGATTTCTCCGAGCATTCCTCGATCTTCCCCTATGCGGCCAGCTCTAAATTTTGAGACTTCTGCTCCAAGCGCATCGCTAAGAAAAGATTCGGTTAGGTCCCCAATAGATATTGGGAAGGGCGGGGGATTGATCACGCTTTGCCTTGAAGAGAAACGAATTCTTCTATTTCAGCTTCACGAAGGCGCTCATACCATTCTCGTATTTCTGCTCGTCGATTTCGGTCCATAGCAAGGTTCACTAGCTCATGGGGGTCCTCATGAAGGTCATAGAATTCATGCTCTTGATCGTCAAAGTGGGCATCTTCTGAGAAGATCTTTGGCCCTTCAATAGGAGTACCTCGCGTAGTGCTTGATCCCCCAACACCGTAATACCGGCAGTATTTGTAGCGGCCATCAAAAATACCTCTACTTGCATACCTTGTATTTAATAAGCCGTCATACCACGCCCAATCTTGGGCAAATAGGACATGGTCTCTGCCGTCCAGCGATGGGTTTTGCCAAATGGGAAGCATCGACCTGCCAGGTAAATCAGCTTCATCCGGATTGATCCCACCTAGTTCGCATATAGTAGCCGCAAGATCGACGGGGCTCATCATCGCATCAGTTGCGGACCCTGGAGAAGTAATACCTGGAGCAACCACGTACAACGGTATCCTCATAGTTTCCTCATAGTTCCATGGGCCTTTTGAACGCAGCCCATGCGATCCGCACTGGTCACCATGATCAGCAGTAAAAATAACCACGGTATTATCCCACGCACCGGTTTCATCCAACGCATTAAGGATCAGGGACAAACTCTCATCGCTCATCTGATGCAGTTTGAGGTAATAATCGAGCAGCCGAAGCCATTTCGGCCTATCAGATGGATCCAAATACCCATTTGACCTAGACATTTCATGCATAAATCTTCTATGGACGTCAGGCTTAGTATGCAGATCATCGTCGAAATTCTCTGGAAGCTCCGTCATCCACTCCTCGTATGGCAGGTTAAAAGCGGGAAGAGGATCCTCTCGCCCCCAGTCGTAGGTCGCATATCGTTCTTTTAAAGCATTGACTTTTTCAGCATTTTCTTCCTGATACCAGGGCTGATCCATGGGGAACCACATAATGTCATGCGGATTAACGAGTCCTACCGATAAGAACCATGGGTTCGACTCGCCTTTTCTGTCCTGTATCCACTGGGCGGCGGAACGTGCAATTGGCTCATCAAATTCGACGCCGCTTCCAGCTTGGCCCCAAAATGCTTTATCATTACCTTCCCAGTCACTGAATCCATATGCGTCCATGTCGGGAAAGGCAACGGGAGCGAGGTGCCATTTGCCCTTGTAACCCGTGTAATAGCCTTTCGAGCGGAAAAGTTTTCCGAGCGTTTGGGCGTCAGTAGATAGTTCACCATTTGCTGGCATTATGCAGTTCTCTAGGACACCATGAACTGGAAGGTATTGGCCAGTAAATAAGGTTCCGCGGCTTGGCGAACACGGGGATGTATGCGTGTAATACTTTGTAAACTCCAACCCTTGAGCCATCAAACGCTGTCTAGCGGGTAGCGAGAAACCTTCGGGTATCCAATCTCTCTGCCGTTCTTGGTCGGCGACTATTAAAAGAATATTTGGTGCGTTCATTTAACAAAATTAGCACGATAGGGAGTCTGATATGTAATCCATAGATCTCATACAATATGTTTTTAACAAGTCGTTAGGTTGTGCCTGACGATCTGACGAAAAGAGATGCACAGTCTAAAATTTCAAATACCGGATATCCAAAAAGGAGCATTGGGATGCTTGTTCCATTAACCATCAAAGACCATTTAGATCGGGCTCGTCTCGTCTACGGCACTCGTACCGGAATCATTGATGAGCCGAATCAGCCGGCGCAACCTCTTCCAGAACTCACCTATGGCGAATTTGCTAATCGGGCAAAGGCAATGGCTAAAGGTTTTGAACAGATGGGTGTTCCAATAGGCGGCCGCGTTGCCCTTGTCTCTCAAAACGCGTCGCGAATGCTTACTTTTCTATTTGGGACAGCCGCTTATGGGAGAGTAGGTGTGCCAATTAATTTCCGTTTAAATCTTGAAGAAATACAGTACATAGTTGACCATTCAGGAGCAGAAGTTTTACTTGTTGATCCACAACTAACCGATACTTTGAATGATATATCTGTGAAAAAGTTTCTTGTTCTGGGTGCCGATACTGATAGTGAGATCTTTGTGCATGGAGAGCCTGAAGAGTGGCAAGAGAATGAAAACGCTACCGCAACAATTAACTACACCAGTGGAACGACGGCGATGCCTAAAGGTGTTGAGATGACCCATAGGATGCTATGGACAAACGCTGCGATCTTTGGGTGGCAGGCAGGGGTAAATGATCGTGATGTGTATCTGCATACATTGCCGATGTTTCATTGCAATGGGTGGGGGATGCCGTTTGCCCTAACTGCTATGGGAGTTCCGCAAGTTGTTTTGCGGAAAGTCGACGGCGAAGAAATCCTCCAGCGAGTTAAGAAGCATGGCGTGACACTGATGTGTGGCGCTCCCGCTGTTGTAGCTGCAATACTTGATGCTGCTGCAACATGGGAAGGTGAAATCCCAGGGGCTGGCCGGACAAGGATCGTAGTTGCTGGTGCTCCTCCGCCAACCTCAATTATTGAGCAGGTCGAGACAGTATTGGGTTGGGAGTTTATTCAAATCTATGGCCTAACTGAGACAGCTCCGCTTTTAACGATGTCGCGAGGGAGAACAGAATGGGACCAGCTCCCCAGCGGAGAACGGGCACAGTTATTGGGTCGTGCTGGAGCGCCAGCTTTGGGCGTGAAGATAAAAGTCACAGATGATGGTGAGATTCTCGCCCGATCGAATCATGTTTTAAAGGGCTACTGGGATCAACCTGAAGCGACAGATGACGCTATTCGTTCGGGCTGGTTCCATACAGGTGATGGTGGATATATCGATGATGAGAGCTATGTAACTATTGCTGATAGGAAAAAGGATGTCATTATTTCAGGTGGGGAGAATGTCTCCTCTATTGAAGTTGAAGATGTTCTCTTCTCGCATGACGTTGTAACCGAGGTTGCTGTTATCGGCGTTCCCGATGACAAATGGGGCGAAACCGTGAAAGCTCTGGTCGTCGTTGACAGTGAAATAACTGAACAGGAGCTTATTGATTACTGCCGAGAAAAATTAGCCCATTACAAATGCCCAACGTCGATTGAATTCCGTGATGAACTAGCACGAACGGCGACCGGCAAGCTGCAAAAGTACAAACTCCGTGCTCCATATTGGGAGGGCCAAGACAAGCAAGTTAATTAGAAAGAAGGTTTGAAGCCACGTGCCATCAAAAATATCGAAGGAGGGTTTCTATGGGTGGTGAAGCATACGACGTCATAAAACAATTCTGGTCGAATCAGGATTCGGGGGATTACACCCTCACGGCCCACATGTTTTCCGAAGATGCGGTCTTTGATGACCCGATTTTTGGAACATTTAACGGAAGGTCTGAAATATCTCAATTTCTCAAGAAAATGAATACGGTTGTGGCTTCAATCAATGGCAAATTTCATCTCGAAGAACTTGCAGGAGATGACCACACAGCTTGGGCACAGTGGTCGTTTACCTCCGACGACGGATACCGAGAGGGTGTTGGCGTCTACCGCGTCGAAAATGGACGCATCACCTATTACCGGGATTATATGAATGAGGCAGATAGTACCTAGCTCTTGCCGTTAGCGAGGATCTCTTCTCCGATTATGGGGCCGGACTTGAGTCTNAACAGTCCNCCAAGAAGAATGGCGATGACNGCNCTTGAGTAAAGAATCGCTGATAGCGATGTTACCTCTATCAGCGGACCTGCAATCAAATTCCCGAAAGGAACCGTTCCGCCGAAGGAAAGCACCCAGATAGCGGCAATTCTTCCNCGTATGTTCTCATCNACGTGNTCNTGCCAGTATGTACTCAGGGTTGTTGGCAGGATAAGGTAACACAAGCCAACTAAGAAAATAGCAAAGTACCCGGTGTTGATCGATCGAAGGGAAACGAGCCATGCGAGCGTTACGCCAAATGACACGAGTGAAAATCTGATCAGGAGATCTCTACGAGCTTGCAACAAGACGGTCCCGACGAGAAGAGCGCCGAAGAGCGCGCCAAAGCCAAACGTTGCATAAAACCATCCGTATTGTGTGCTTTTGGCGTCAATTCCCATGTTCACTTCAGCGATAGCTGGAAGTTGGCCGATGAAGGGAAGGCAGAAGAACGAGAAGAGTGACATCAGGATGAGAGGGCTTCCAACTTGGGGGGCGCGCTTGGCTATTCTGAATCCGCCAAGGAGGCGATCTCCTAAACTTTTTGGTTCTGCAGTTGTCTCAGGAATTTGAGTGAAAACTATTGCTGCGAGAACGAAGAGGTACGTTGCTGCGTTTAATCCAAAAACTTCTGCAAAGCCGAAACGGCTCGTCAACCATCCCCCTAAAGCAGGCCCAATAACTCGTGCTCCATTCATTGACATTGAATTCAATGCCACAGCCGCTTGGAGATTATTTCTCCCGGCAAGTTCAGGGATAACCGACGTGAAAGTCGGGGCGTAAATTCCTTGACCGAGGCCGATGATGAAAACTAAAACCAGAAGCGTTGTTTGCCCGATCTCACCATCGACAATGTTTATCGTTAGAACCACCGTCCACGCTAGCTGCCACATTTGAGAAAGGAAAAGAATATTTCTCCTATTGCCAGTATCGGCAAGCGACCCTCCCAGAAGACTTAGAAGGGCAAGCGGGCCTAAATTCGCAAAGATAATTGCCCCGAGGTATTCACTTGAGCCACTTATTTCCCATGCAAGAACACCGAGCGCTGTTGTCTGCATCCACCGCCCAATGCCCGATAGAAATGACCCGATATAGAGGCGTCTGAAGGGGGTGACAGCTAGCGCTTCACGAGTAGTCCCACGTTTTGGTCGTTCAGGCATAAGTACCAACCGTAGCGATACTTAAGGCTTCGGCTACGAACCCTATGCGATTTCAGTTGTGATTTGTGCCACAAATGCTAGAAGATCGTATACCCGCCATCCAAACACACCTGTTGGCCGGTGTGAAAAGTTTGTGAGGGATCTGCAAGGAAGGCCCCAATTTCTCTAAATTCGCTAGGGTCCGCCCATCGACGAACAGGAGTTCTCCGCGTTGTCACTTCGCGGAAACGGTCATTCTCATATGCGGGGGTTGCGAGTTCCGTTATTGTCCATCCGGGTAAGAGACTATTGACCCTAATTTGATGGCGGGCCAAAGCAACGGCGAGCGCCCTGACGAGCCCAGTTACACCTGTCTTTGCGGTTCCATATGCCTCATTGCCTCCAGCTCCGTGGACTGCTGACGTTGACGATACGGCCACAAGACTACCGCCCGTTCCTTGATCGATAAGATGACGTGCCGCCTCACGCAACGTTAAAAAAACTCCGTCGAGATTAACGGCCATAATTTTCCGCCATTCTTCAAGACTCACGTCTACAAACGGGGTTCCAGTACCTCCGCGTCCAGCGTTTGCGAACAACCCGTCAATCCTTCCAAATGCGCCGAGCGTTTCCTGCATGCACCGCTGAACATCCTCTTCGGAACTGACATCACAAGTGAACGCATGGGACTCAGCGCCCCTTTTCTTCAAAGTGCTGATCGCAGCTTCACTTTTTTCCGTATTTCGAGCCCAGATAGCAATAGAGCCACCCGCATCGGCAATCCCTTCAGCGAGTCCGAGGCCGATACCGCCATTCCCACCAGTAATAATGAACACCTTTCCAGATAAGTCAGGCATCAGATCCTCCTTGTAATAGCGGCGCGATTGATTCAGCGATGAAAGTCACGTGATCTAGGTCATCCTCATCAAGTACTTGAAGGTATATGCGCGTTGCGCCGGCCTCCTGAAATGCCAGTATTCGGCTGACCGCCTCATCAGGCATTCCTGCGACACCACTTTCTCTCAGTTCAGTTGGGGAACGACCAATTCGCTCAGCACGTTTCGTAAACTCCTTCTCCGAATCGGACACGCACACTACCTGAGCTACAGAGAAAATAATGCTCTCAGGGTCACGGCCAATAGATTCACATGCTTGGGATACGCGCCCAACCTGTTCCCTTAAACTATCTGGTGGTCTGAACGGTAAATTAAATTCATCGGCAAAGCGAGCAGCTAAATTCGGTGTCCGTTTCGGGCCACCGCCACCAATAATGATTGGGATGCCAGGGGTCTGGACTGCTTTGGGGAGAGCCGGGCAATCTTGAAGAGCTACGGTCATTCCCTCAAAATCAAATGACTTTTCCGCTGGTGTATCACGGAAAAGACGCAGGATTTCAAGTTGGTCTTCCATGCGGTCAAATCGTGTTTTTAATGGAGGGAATTCTATCCCCAACGCCGCATGTTCTCGGTCGAACCATCCCGCGCCAATTCCAAGTTCTAATCGCCCCTGCGACATTTGATCAATTTCAGCGCTTATGACGGCTAGTCGCCCAGGATTTCTAAACGTCGATGCGCAGACAAGTGTTCCGAGTCGTATTTCGTTTGTGTCGCGTGCTAAACCAGCAAGCGTCGTTAAAGCATCAGTTGGACCCATTCTTGGATCCGCATCACCCATCACGTGATAATGGTCACTGACGAAGAAGCCATCAAAACCCAAATCTTCAGCATGGGTCGCGAGTGTAGAGAGTCTTTGGTAACCAGCTCCTTGCTGTGGTTCAGTGAAAATACGGATCTTCATGAGCGGAGTCAGTCTCAGAAGATACTAGTTCTCAGAATTCAGTGCTGCTTCTAAAGCGGCGGTCTGATCGGCAGCCCATCGCATTGAAAGAGGGGACTCTGCGACAAAGCCGTTACTTCCATGAAAGGCCCCAGGGTAGACATGAAGTTCTACGGGAACGCCTGCTTGGGATAAGCGTTGGGCGTATTCAATGTCTTCATCTACGAAAATATCCAATGTACCCACGTTGATGTATGCAGGAGGTAGACCAGAAAGGTCGCTGGCAATACTAGGAGAGGCATATGGTGATACATCAGCTCCACCAAGGTATGCCTCCCAAGCAGCTATATTCGCCTCCCTATTCCATACACGTGTATCTGATGTGCCGAAACTACTTGGGGTTTCGTTTCGGTGATCAAGCATTGGGAAGACCAGAAGCTGGAAGATCACATTAGGGCCGCCGTTATCTCTCGCCATTAGGGCTGTTCCAGCTGCAAGCCCACCGCCAGCTGAGGCGCCGCCGATAGCGATCCGTTCAGACGACACTCCTAAGCTGCTGGCGTTTTCACTAAACCATTTCAGTGAAGCGTAACAGTCATGTAACTGGGCAGGGCAGGGGTCTTCAGGGGCCAGACGGTAATCAACCGAGACCACGACACATTGATGTTCTTGAGCCATGGGAGTGCATACGTCGTCGTCCCAATCGGCTGTACCAAGCACCATTCCGCCTCCATGGATCCATAAGATCCCAGGCGCTTCAGGAGGAAGTGATGTGGGTTTGTAGACTTTCACGCGCACGTCATGGTCGTCGTTGAGGCCTGGAACGTGTATTTCCTCTATAGATACATCT
>PBPU01000067.1 GCA_002724825.1 Acidimicrobiaceae bacterium | reverse complement strand
CAATCGTGGAGGGATGGCAGAGCGGACGAATGCGCTGGTCTTGAAAACCAGTGGGCCTTTGCGGGTCCCGGGGGTTCGAATCCCCCTCCCTCCGCGCTACAACCTACAGAAAAATCCTCAATCCAGATTCAATTTAGCTGTAATGAGGTAGGGATCATGGCCCCATGGGCCTCCAGCAGTTCATCAACTAGGAGCCAAATCTCTTCTAGCGATAACTCCGCCGCTGTATGTGGATCAAACATTGCCGCATGATAAATATGGTCCCGATTACCAGTTAATACTGCTTCGACGACAAGAGATTGAACATTGATATTTGTTTGCATCAAGGCGACAAGTTGCGGGGGAAGATTTCCGACCTTGTGCGGATGGATTCCCTGATCATCCACCGTGCAAGGAACCTCAACACAACACCCCTCGGGAAGATTCGTGATCAGTTGTTTGTTTGGAACGTTCCCATTGAAAGTTCGCGGGGTACCTGTTTCAAGACTGTGAATAATACCCGCACCATATTCATTACTTGGCCGGACCCGAAGCTCTTCTTCAGGATTCTCTAATTTCGAACGTAACTTCTCCCAGGATGCAATCTGGTATTCACACCGACGCGGATATTCATCAAGAGGGATACCGAATTGCTCTATGAGATCATCTCGTCCTGTTTTAAGAAACCATGGAACATATTCGGAGAAATGTTCGCTCGATTCAGTTACGAAATACCCTAAACGTTTCACCATTTCATACCGCACAGCATCTGATAAACCTTTAGTTCCGGGCATTGGCCGTAAAGGAGCATCACCTTGTGCCCGCTCATGGATCATTGGGTAGAGATCAACGGGACCCTTTTCACTATCCTGTTCGAATTTCAGGTAAAACGCGAGGTGGTTAATTCCCGCACACAGGTACTGGACTTCATCGAGAGGAACCTCAATATCCTGCGCGATCTGGTGAGCGGTGTGTTGGACACTATGGCACAAGCCCACAGTTTGTATCGGTGAGCTTTCAGTCACAGCCTGGCACAGCATCGCCATAGGATTCACATAATTCAAAAGCGTCGCTTCTCCACATACCTCTTCCATGTCCTTTACAACACGAAGAAGCACTGGAATGGTTCGGATAGCTCTCATAATGCCACCAATTCCAACAGTGTCCCCGATGGTTTGGTTCAACCCGTATTTTTTCGGAATGTCGAAATCAATTTTTGTAGCCGGTTCGTATCCTCCTACTTGAAACATGCTGATCACATAATCAGCACCTTCAAGTGCAGCTACTTGATTCGTTGTCGCTTCAATCTTTGGTCGAACGTCTAAAGTTGAACAGATTTTTTCAGCAACAATCCTGCTTGTTTCTAATCTGGAGACGTCGATATCTTGGAGGTAGATTTCAGAGTCTGAAAGTTCTGGAATGGAGAGAATATCCCCAAGAAGATTCTTCGCAAATACTGTGCTTCCTGCACCAATAAAAACAATCTTTGGCATAACGGATAATCTAGACAACAAAAACACACCAAGCGAACACACAACGTTTGTGAATCAGCGTGCTTTGAGAGATCTTCCTATTCTCGGTTTTGTTCCTTGTAACAAGCATGTCATAGTAGAAAAATCGATAAAGGTACTCGTCAACAAAAAATACGAAACAGCACCATAAAAGAAAAGAGTGGAACATGATCCCAAACTTGATTGACCAATTTCGGATAGAGGGAAAAGTCGCTGTTGTCACCGGAGCGAGCAGAGGAATCGGAGAGGGAATCGCCATAGGTCTCGCCGACGCTGGAGCTGCTGTCATCCTGACCGCCAGAGATGAGGAACGCCTCAATCAAGTCTCGGAAAAAATAACGCAACGAGGAGGCACATGCAGCGTCGTTGTTGGAGACATTACCAACGAGGAAACTATTACAGGACTTGTAAGCCACGCCACTGAGGACTTTGGATCACTCGATATCTGGGTCAGTAACGCAGGCACCTCTGATCATCCCGGCCATTTCTCATTCGATGAATTCCCTTCATGGCATTGGGACCAGCAAATCGCCCTTAATCTTCGCCCTCATTTTATTGCTGCCAAAGCATGCGCCGAAGTTATGCAGCCAGGCTCTTCGATTATCGGAATTTCTTCTATTGCTTCCCTTCGAGCTGCAGTTCGCTTCGCAGGCTATGGAGCGGCAAAAGCGGGAATGAATAACCTTTCCCAAACACTCGCAATTGAACTCGCACCCAAAGGGATCCGTTCCAATATTGTCTCACCCGGACAAGTCCCTACCGAAGCAACAACCAGAGTGGGAGGTGTCCCACCCGAAAAATTCTCCGACCTCGCCGCAGCAATACCTCTCCAACGTGTCGGGAACCCACAAGATATCGCCGCCGCTGTCTTGTACCTTGTGTCAGAAGCAGGTAGCTGGGTTACAGGACAAAACCTGATTGTCGATGGTGGCTACACCTAAAGCTTTAATTTAATTTTGCTCGGAGCTTATCCAGCCAGCTCTCAGCGTCGTTCCAAGCTGCCCCAGATTCTTCACGGGCCTCTTTCGCATTTTCCCCAGCGGCAGGATACGAACCTAGAAATTTCACGCGAACTTGTTTCGCCTGAAGCGTCTTCAAACAATCCGCCATCAGCGGATCAGCCATATGGCCTTCAAGGTCGAGGAAAAAACAATACCTACCGAGCCCTTCACGCGTCGGTCGTGATTCCAACTTGGTCAGATTAATAGAACGAGCAGCAAATTCCTGCAAAATAGTCAATAACGAACCCGGACGATCCGATTGCTGAAAAATAACGACACTTGTTTTGTCATGGCCAGTAGGAGCAGGGATCCCATCGCGAGCGATTAAAACAAACCGTGTCTGGTTTCCAGGGTGATCCTCAATCTGCTCTACAGCTACTTCTAAACCATATTTGTCTGCTGCCAAACTTGTACCAACAGCTGCAGTCTCCAAATCAGAAACTTGTGACAAAATACGCGCAGCATCCGCTGTTGAATTCGCGGCCTCCAACTCAGCGTCAGGGAGCTCATTCCGAACAAAGGACCGAACTTGCGCTAACGCATGCGGATAAGAAACAACCCGCTTGATATTCGCAAGTGAAGCCCCCGGCTTTACAAGAAGGTTCATCGTAATTGGGATAACGACCTCTCTTTGAATCATGAGGTCACCTTCAAAAGCTAACGTGTCCTGGACAACGTTTACTGTCCCTTCAATAGCATTTTCGATCGCACAAAATCCAAAATCAACCTCACCAGTTCCCGTACTGTGCAGGACATCAGAGTGACTTCGAAAAAGCACGTGTTCAGATGCTGCTAGATCTGGCTGCGAAAGGATAGCAGCTTCAGTAAAGGTTCCCGAAGGCCCCAAGTATCCGATTCTTCCAACGCTTATTTCATTCACACTACGAGGATAGAGGACAGATACCCTCACACCTCCCGAATTACTCAAACCCCAGAAAAAACGAATACCACTAAAAGAAATAATTCCTCTGTGAAAACCCAAAAATCAAGGAATTATGCCTAAGGTAACCACATGGACAACGACCAATTTTATTTCCGTCAACTACTCTCAGGTCGAGACCTCGGAGAAGATAACCAGCTAGCCCGCCAGATGGTGAATTTCATGTATCTTATCGGAGACCGAAAAACCGGCGAAGCTGTTGTAGTGGATCCGGCATACGACCCGCAGGGACTAGTCGACCTAGTAGAAGCAGATGGTATGAAACTCACAGGAGTACTCGCTACCCATTATCACCCCGACCATGTCGGGGGAGACATGATGGGATACAGCATTTCCGGCATCGCCGACCTTTTAGAAATAACATCCATCCCAATCCATGTCCAAAGCGAAGAAGCTGACCTTGTGCAAAAAGTAACCGGCGTATCAGAAAAAGACTTAGTTACACATAGCAGTGGGGATAAGGTAACCGTGGGGTCGATTGATATTGAACTTATCCACACTCCTGGTCACACTCCCGGAAGCCAGTGCTTTTTCGTAGATAACAGACTTGTCGCTGGAGATACTCTTTTTCTCGACGGATGTGGCAGAACTGACTTACCCGGTGGAAACCCAAGAGAAATGTATGAAAGCCTGACGCAACGTTTAGCAAAGATCCCTGATACAGCTACTTTATTNCCNGGTCACCTTTATTCGCCAAAACCATGCCAATCAATGGGGGATACCCGAACTCATAATTATGTCTTTGCCCCACAAACACCCGAACAGTGGATGGCAATGTTTGGTTCGTAAAACTCTCTGAACAGGCAATATGCCGACTTAACAACCTTTCATCCACTAAACTAAGACCAATATTCCCTATTGAGAGGTGGAACTTATGGGAATTATGGAAAAAATTAAAGCATTATTCGGAGGTGCTTCTTCCGAATCAGAGGAACCTGAAGTAGCAGAAGCAGCTACAGCGGACGATTCCACTGAAGAATCTGGGGATACAACCAGTAACTGGTAATCCACTAGAAAAAGCTCGCGAGGANCCTCCGGGCTCCTCGTTCGCGTATAAATATGTATTAAAGAATTACCTCTACGGAAAGAAGACTNAGAAATGGCAGAGATTACACTCTCTTCAGCGAATATAGAATTTGTGACAGAACGTCATCTTGCTTCCCTTACGATCGTCACTTCTTCTGGNCGACCCCACGTCACTCCAGTGGGATTCACCTGGGACGAGAAGGAAAANCTTATTCGAATTATNACATGGGCAGGCAGCACAAAGGCAAAGATACTAGANCGATCTCCCGATCCTCTAAGAGCAGCTGTATGCCAAGTCGATGGNGGGCGATGGATCACTTTCGANGGGAATGCNACAGTTACTGCTGANCCTAAGCGTTGCCAAGAAGGAACTTCCAGATACGCGAAACGCTACTCACCCCCTAAAGACAGAGGTGAAGATAGGCGAGTAATAGAGATTCGCGTTGACCGAATATTAGGACGAAACACTTGAAATCAAACATACTTGCCAGACTAAATAAACATATCGGTGTTCTTTTGCTGAAGATTACAGTTCTCGCGATACCCTCCTTGTCTACTCGCGCGAGTGGCGGAATTGGCAGACGCGCAGGCTTCAGGTGCCTGTGTCCTTCGGGATGTGAGGGTTCAAATCCCTCCTCGCGCACCCCTAATAATGAAAGTTAAAAAATGAATCCGCGCCCTTCATATCTACGCCAATGGATTGAAGACTTCAAAACCCTCATGATGAGTGTTCTAACTTTTGCATTTCTAGCAATTTTTTTTATGGTTTTCACCAACAAACTAGCAGCTCAATCACACTCAACAGCTGAATCAGGAAGTAGTTCTGATATCCGACCAGATTTTAATCGAGACGGGTATGCGGATCTTGTGATCGGGGCCCCTGGTGAACGCTTCGGAGATGCGAATGCAGCAGGAGCAGTAACCATTCTCTATGGTGACCCTGATCAAACTCCCAAAGAAAGCACCTTTCTTCATCAAAGCATGCCGTATATCCCAGACACGGACGAATATCGTGATCACTTTGGTGCTCGTTCGACTTTTGGTGATTTTAACGGTGACGGGTTCGATGATTTAGTTGTCAGTGCCCCTAAAGAAGACATTGGATCAATCATCGACACAGGACAAATATGGATTTTCGCTGGATCATCAACAGGTCTTGCTGAAACAGCAAAGGTATTTCATCAAGGAGCATTAGATAGTTCCGGAGGAAATGAAACAGGAGATAAATGGGGATCCATGCTTTCAGTAGGAGATTTTAATGGAGATGGATACGAAGATTTAGTAGTCGCAGCACCTGAAAAAGATAAAGATGGAAAAACCGATGTAGGAAAAATATCAATCTTATATGGTTCATCTTCGGGCCTTTCAGCCAACGAATCACACGATATCGACCAAGAAACCAAGGGCATTCCAGATGGCGGGGAAGAAAACGACAAATGGGGATCGGCTCTAGCGTCTGGCGATTTCAATAATGACGGCTTCAGTGACTTAGCAGTAGGAGCGCCGGGAGAAAAGTACGGACAATTTCCAGAAGCAGGAGCAGTGACACTCTTGTATGGAAGCCCATCAGGCATTACAACAGCTAATTCCTACCGCCTACATCAAAATATTCCATTCGTACCTGACAGAAATGAAGCATATGACCACTGGGGAGGCGTTCTTACATCTGGCGATTTCAATAATGACGGCTTTACTGACCTAGCGGTAGGAGCCCCAAATGAAAGCAGTGGAAAGAAGAAACAAACAGGTGCCGTAACTGTCATGTTCGGATCAGAACAAGGAATCCGCATAACAGGATCATCTCGTCTGCATCAGGGAAGCTTCGACGTCCCAGGGCGAAATGAACAGGGAGATAGATGGGGTTCAGTCCTTATAAGCGGAGATTTCAACGGCGACACATTCGAAGATCTAGCGATAGGCGCCCCCGCTGAAAGTTTAGATTCCGTCCAAAGAGCTGGAGCAGTCACAATACTTTTTGGAAACTCGAAGGGCATCTCAGGGAGAGGGTCAATATCGATAGATCAAAATACTGATGGCTTCCAAATAGGAGCTGAACCGGCTGACCATTGGGGAGATGCACTCGAAGCTTTGGATATGAACGGAGATGGAAAATCAGAACTCGTAGTTGCCGCTAGTGGAGAATCTCTAGGGACACAATTCGATACAGGACTTCTTACACTTTTTTGGGGAACCGAAACAGGCATTAGCCCAAACTTTTTTCTCACCCTCGATCAAGACACCATGAACGTCCCAAATGAAAATAAAACTCTTGACTATTGGGGGCGTCTTGGAACAACATCCCAATTGGACCTAGAACGCCCACCATGGGGACTCACAACAACTACTGGAATCAATACTGTAGTTCTAGCA
>PBPU01000066.1 GCA_002724825.1 Acidimicrobiaceae bacterium | reverse complement strand
AGCGCAAGAAGCGTTTTGTGAAGCGTTTCATGTGAATGCTACCCATCCTCAGATTATGGCGTATCTTGGCGATACCAATTCTCAGGTCGATGTTTGGGATAACTTCGCACGAGTTATTAGTCCCGGTGGGACACCTAGTCCACTACTTGAATATGATGTGTCCGAAGAAGATCAACTCCGAGCGATGTTAGACACTAGCTATGACAAAGAATTGCCTATCAAAATCCCTGAGGGGACAACAATGCGCGCCCATGCTGCCGCTATGTCCCGAGAGCGATGGAGGCCAATGGCAGGGGACTGGGTTGACTCCATGTCTGATGCTGAGATGATGGACAGTATCGATTACACCCTCTTTCCCAATTTTCACCCTTGGGGGGCATTTAACCGCATCGTGTACCGGTTCCGCCCTAATGGAGACGACCATAGAAGCTCGATCATGGAATGTATTTTCCTCGCCCCTTACCCCGAAGGAAACAAGCCAGACCCCGCCCCCATCCACTGGTTAAGCGATGATGAAAACTTCAGCGATGCTCCAGAACTCGATACCTTGGGGAAGGTATTCGATCAAGACGTTTTCAACATGGGTAAAGTCCAGCTAGGCCTAGAAACAACCCAGAAAACTGGCGTTGTACTCAGCAATTATCAGGAATCGAAAGTTCGATGGCTACACCAAAAGCTCACCGAATGGTGCGGGGAGGACGAATAATGTCACATGGCCTTATTCATCCATTCTCAAAAGCGCTATACGTCAAAACAGATGAAGGCAACATTCAAGTAACTGACGGTGACCTACAAGGGCTTTTCCGGATTGATGGCTCGTGGATAGAAGGCGACTTGCGCGAATGTGACCCCCAGCTATGCAACTGGGTTGGAGGGCCACAGATAGAAAACCACAGGGTCGGAAAAGTAGAAAAATGACCTATCCCGGTTTCCACCGGCACAAGTCACTCTAAGAGGCGCGAATGGGCTTCCCTAAAGACGTACGTGTAGTCGAAACAATGATCGGAACCCGTGCCGGTGAGCTTGCAAAATTGAACTACACAAACCTCACTGGCATGAAAGACAAAGAAACCGAAGGGTTCAATTTTCCCGCCCAGTACATGTTCAAGGATGTCCCATGGAGTGACCAAGCCAGAAATTTCACCGAACAGCCTGAACCTCCCCAAGGGGCTGACCTGCTTCTCCCATATATGGATAAGCACAACATACAAATAGCGATGGTCGGAGTAGGCCCCGGAGACGAGCGCCCCGCAGCTCGAGAAGCCATAGAGAATCATCCCAGCCGTTTCATTGGATGTCACGAACCCGACCCAAACGACGTCATGGGTTCCATCCAAACAATCCGCAAACTTTTCTCCGATGGGTATATTCGGGCAATTTCAGCCTTTCCATCAGGGAGAGTGCCGCAAGTTCCCATCAACGACCCCAAAATGTATGCGCTCTACGCAACATGTGTAGAGCTCGATATTCCAATATTCTGCTGCGCCGGAATACCAGGACCGCGCGTCCCATACCAAGCACAACACGTCAAACTCATCGATGACGTCATGTACGATTTCCCTGACCTGCGCTTTGTCACTCGACATGGATGCGAACCATGGGAAGACTTGGCAGTAAAACTTATGTTGAAATGGCCAAACCTCCACTATTCAACATCGGCATTCGCTCCGAAGTACTACCCAACGGCGATCATCGACTATGCCAATACAAGAGGCGCCGACAAGATTATTTATGCCGGATACTTCCCGATGGGACTCCATATCGACACAATCTTCGAACAACTCCCAGGCGTACCATTCCGAGACCATGTATGGCCACAATTCTTACGAGAGAATGCAATGAGAGTCCTCAAACTCGAGTCATAAAAATCCTATGCTCATCCTCCGCTTCGACTTCCGCCTCAAACCAGATAGCCCGGCAACAATGCGGGAGCTCTACAGCACGGCATTAGACATGTGCCAATGGGGCGAACGAAACAACGCCACAACCGTAATGTTCTCAGAACACCACAGCTCCCCAGATGGCTATCTGCCATCCCCGATTATCATGGCCGCAGCTGCAGCCTCACGAACAGAAACACTTACATTTAACGTAGGGGCGCTGCTACTTCTCATGTACGACCCGGTAAAACTCGCCGAAGATATCGCCGTACTAGACCACCTCAGCGGCGGAAGAATCGGATACACAATAGGCCTTGGATACAGAGAAGAGGAATACGAAATGTTTGGCATTGACTCGAAGCAACGAGGCAAAGAGATCGAAGAACGAATCCACACACTACGTAACGCCCTTACCGGCGAACCTTTCGAATGGAAGGGGCGAAAAATTCAGGTACTTCCAAAACCAGCCACTCCGGGAGGCCCAATCATCGCCTACGGTGGCGGCAGTAAAGCAGCTGCTGAACGAGCAGCTCGACTGGGGATGATGTTCTTCCCACAAACAGCCGACCCTGCAATGGCAGCCTTCTACGACACAGAAGCGAAAAAGGTAGGAAACCCCCCTGGTATGACTATGGGCCCAGAACAAGGAGCCCCCACAACCGTCTTTGTCACAGAAAACCTTGATCAAGGGTGGGCCCAATATGGGCCATATATGCTTCACGACGCAACCTCATATAGAGAATGGATGGGAGAAGATAACAACTCTGCCAGTCTTAGCCAAGCATCAACAATTTCTGAACTGCGAGATGAAGACGGGCCATACAGGATCGTCACCCCCGAAGAAGCAGTTGCACTCATCCGTCAGTACCACCGACTATCCCTTCAACCACTATGCGGTGGCGTCCCTCCAGAATTAGCATGGCCGTCACTAGAATTAATTGAAAAACAAGTACTTCCGAACATTGCTTAATAACTCTCAGGCCCTACCCCTTCAAAGCGGGAATATCTAGTACTATAAATAAGTGGTCCAGTTTCCATGAAAGGAAGCAATGAAAAAAATACTCTTACCTCTACTGGCGTCCCTATTCCTTATACCCGCGTGCGGCGGCGGTGACTCTGATGATGGCCTCGAAGCCTTAGCTGACGCTATTGAGTCATCTATCAACAACGATGATGAAACCGATGCCATTACTAAAAGTAAAAGTGCGTGTATTGCTGAGAACGCCATTGCTTATGGAGCTGAAGAACTCGAAAAGAATGGAATAACTCTTGAAACAATCGGTGACGACCTAGAGACCCTTCCCGAAGGAGGTCAAGACATAGTGATCAACTCCATACTTGACTGCTTCACGGCTTCCGATATAGCAGAAGGAATAATGCAAGCAGCAGCGGAAGAGGGCGAAGAGGTCTCTATGGAAGCCGCTTTATGTTACGCCGAAAACATGTCCAGAGCAGAATGGCGAGTGATTATTAGTAGCGAGGAAGATTCAGAAGAAGCAGGTGCAATATTCCTTGGATTAATAGCGGACTGCCCACAAGTGTTAATCGAAATATTTATGGATGACATGGGAATAGATCGAAGCGCTGCAGAATGTGCTGTCGAAGCACTATCTGGACCACTCTTAACATCACTAGCATCGCTCGGAGAAGGCGAAGAACCCAACATGGAGGACCTCGGAGAACTATTTGAGGTGTTTATAGGGTGTGGTGTCGACCCAGAAATGATGGGCTAGTACAACTTCACTCACGTTCAGGGTACTGAGCTTATAAAAGGAATGGGGCGAGCCGGTCCAAACTCGAGTCGTCGAAAGGGCTAAGCTGAGCCCGAGAAATACCCTGCTCAGCGAGCCACCTCAAACCATCAGCTACCTTTTCAGGGCTCCCAAAAAATCGGCTGTAAAGTCCATCGCCCATTTTTGCTTCGATGCCTTTGGTGAAATCGTCAGTTCCAGCGTTGCAGAGAACAAACATCCCTAATTCAACATCCGGACGAACATTTCGCACTTTTTCGATCATGGACAAAAGGTGATCCTCCGGTACCTCAGCCAAAATGCCCATGTCTAGTTTCCCACCGCGGGTAGACGCGCTCGAAGCCTTGATCTCTACCCTGTCTAGGAAAGGTGTAACTTCTCGAACTGTTCGCGGGCCACCAACTGACCCTATTAACACCGGGGCGCTATCACCAAGAGGACCTAAATTTTTTGTATCCACTTGGTAGTACTTGCCGCTAAAGGAACAGGTACCTTCTGTCAGCAAAGAACGAACAATTTGAACTGCCTCGATATACATTCCAGCCCTATCGCGGGGTATAGGGTATTCCATTCCAGCATCGACGACTTCTCCCTCAGCCCAGCCAGCACCCAAACCAAGCTCAAATCGGCCATCAGAGACCTTATGTAAAAGAAGAGCGGCTTGAGCGACCTCTACCGGAGATCGCAATAGATTATTCACGAACGACGTAGTAACTTTCACTCGGCTAGTAGCTGACGCTATAGCAGTCATTGCGACCCACACGTGGGGGAACGGACGATGATCCGTATAGAAATGATCAGCTACTGAAAGAACATGCCAACCCTCATCTTCACGTTGACGAGCCCATTCACCGGGTTTCACAGTGACATCCATAAGGTTCACTACATATTCCATGTAGTTCATCCTAGCTACAAGAGACACACTAAACGTAGCCGGCGTGCCCTAATCCTGACTTACTGGTCTCTTGCCTTCTCCAACGCTGCTTGTATTCTGAATTCAGCCGCCAGTTGACGCAAGTGCAGCTCCTCATACAAGACATCAAGCACAGCTTGCTTTTGCTTCGCTCTGAATAATTGATCAAGGAGGTTGTCGATCTTAGGCTCGATCACTTTTCCCCCATTTCCGCTGCGAACCCGATTCGACACAGACGGTAAAAACATCCCTCGCTGGAGCTCCAGTACGTTCGGCAATTTCAAAAATAGTCGCACACTTATCATCGGAGAGAGCGAACAGAATACGAGATCGAGTACCAGATTCCATCTTGTTACTATGACAGCAGGCTATGACATTGTCTGACATGGCAGACAAAAGCTTCCATAACGCTAAAATTTAAAGGGGTCATGTTGCGAATTAGAAGAGTCTCGTTGGAACAGCTTCGTAGGTATGGTTGAATCAGATGATGGACAAAAACACCAACAGGAAGACATTGAGCGCACTGGCTCTATCCTTCATGCTGCTTTTTCTGGGAGCAGAGAGGCTCTCTGCTCATACTTCATTGCTGGACTCTTCCCCAGAGCGAGGAAAGAGTGTGTCAGGGCTCCAAGAAATAGAACTCACCTTTGCCAGTGGATTGATCAACGACGGTAAAGCAAAAATTACGCTTACGACAATCCGCGATGGGAAAGAAATACCCATTGGTGAAACAATTTTCGTTTCGGATTTCATCCTTCGAGCTGATGTCCCAACAGATCTTAAACCAGGGCAATATGTAGTACGCTACAGAGTCACCTCCCTTGACGGCGACCTCAACGACGGTGGCTATAGTTTTGAACTGTTAGCCTCAAAAGGTAACGATGCTATATGGATAGTTCTGGGCGTCGGCATTTTCACTATCGCTGCTGTTTTAGCAGTACTAAAAAAGAACCCAAAGAAGGAGAAAGAATGAGCTCGCCAAGAATTCCACCACTTGACGTTTCATCACTTAACGATGAAGCCCAAAACGTCCTTGAACCGATCTTAGAAGCAGGACGACCCTGGAATATATTTCTTACCTTGGCCCAGCATCCCGACCTTGCACGACGATGGCTCGTCTTCTCAAACCATGTCCTATTTAAATCCACTATCCCAGCACGTGAACGTGAGATCGCTATTCTTCGAACAGGGTGGCTGTGCCAATCAGAATATGAATGGGCGCAACATGAACTCATAGGAGCTGAAGCAGGCCTAACCCAAGAAGAAATCGAACGCATCAAAGAAGGCCCAGATGCTAAATGGGGCACACTTGATGCACTCATTATCAACGCAGCCGACGAGCTATTTAAAGAAAAAAAGATTAGCGATACCACATGGAAGGCCCTTAAATCATACTGGGACGATCAACAAATGATGGATCTAGTTTTCGCAGTAGGCCAGTACACGCTGGTCTCGATGGCTTTACGCACCTTTGAAGTTCCACTAGATGATTTCCTCACCGGATGTGATGAAGCCTGATTAGGGACCGATCTGCCCTTAATATAGGATCAGAAGACAAGCACGCACCTACTATGAGGTTGCAATGAAATACATACTAGGTTTACCGACAGATCAGGTTCAGCTAATTGAAGAATTCGGTACAGCGGAAGCCATCAGTGAAATAGCGTCAAAGGCCGAAACCCTCGGGTACCACGGAGTTTTTGTGACAGACCACCCAATCCCTCCAGCTTCGTTCATATCAGCTGGTGGACATCATACCCTTGACCCAATGGTCGTCCTTGCAGCAGCTGCAACAGCCACGAACGAGTTAAAAATATTGACCAATTTATTGATCGTCGCCTACCGAAACCCTTTTCTCGCTGCAAAATCCATCGCAACTCTTGACAGCATCTCCAACGGGCGGCTGTTATTGGGTGTCGGCGCTGGATATCTTAAGGAAGAATTCGAAGCAGCCGGTGTTCCTTTCGAAACTCGAGGTGAAACCCTAAACAACCACCTTGAAGTAATGCAACAGGTATGGTCCGGAGAGCCTGTATCAATTGAGGGAGATAGGTATAAAGCCAAGGAAGTCGTAGCCCTTCCAAAGCCAACCAAACAGTCCGGTCAGCATTCACCCCCGATATGGGTCGGTGGAAACTCAACCAACGCAATCGACCGGGTTGTCCGCTTCGGTGAAGGATGGATCCCAATGCCAACGCCAAAAGGCGTCGACAAGTTTGTAAAAACCAGTCCAATTACCGACCTTGAATCTCTCGAGAAACGCATCAACTCTCTTATGGAGAAGTGGAATCAAAGTAGCAGAGCAGGAAAGCCCAGTATCGCTATCGGCCCCTGGGATGCGGGACATTTCGGCACAGATAGCTGGGACCCCAAAGCATATTCGATCCGCATCGACCAATTAACTGGTCTCGGCGTTACACATGTTCCAATAATGCTTAGCGGTTTAGGCAGAGACTCTGGTGCTACTCGAGCGGCATTCCTTGAACGGATGGAGAGTTTCGCAGAATTCGCTGGACTACAGAGCTGAGAAGTCAAAAAGAACTCGTTACACTGGCGCCCCATGAAGATCGATTAACTCCCAGAGTGCGTCAACATGATGTCGTTCGGTCCAGGTTGACCCGACGGAAACTCGAATAAATTGCGTTTCGTCAATCATTGAAGGCGTCACGTACGCAGTCCCACTCGCATTGACCGCATCAGCCAAAGATTTGGTCAAATCATTTCCTCCAACATGGCGGAAACACACCAAAGCGAGAGTACGTGGAGCGGTCACTTCAAAGCGTCCGTCTGCCTGTATTCGATCTTCAAGCTCTTTCGCCCAATCGACATGGGATCTCACGAAGTCACGTAATTTTTCAGCGCCGTATGACCGAATCACAAACCACAATTTTAAAGCTCGGAAACGCCGCCCGAGCGGAACATGCCAATCTCGGTAATCGATAGCTGCCGGATCTCCCGATGATTCATTCTTCAAGTACGCAGGAAGAATACTTAGCGCATCAATTAGTTTTGAACGATCTGCTGCCCAAAAAACAGAACAATCAAAATTTGTCAATAGCCATTTATGCGGATTGAACGTATAGCTATCGACAAGTTCAACTCCATCTTGAAGATTCCGGAACTCAGGGCAGATCATGGCACTACCTGCGTATGCTGCATCAGCATGGTGCCACATACCATGGTCCTTTGCGACGGCAGCTATCGGACGAATCGGGTCCATAGCAGTTGTGCTAGTAGTCCCAACCGCCGAACAGACCCAGGTAGGAACTAGTCCAGAAGCTAAATCCGCTTCTACCTGATTTTCCAAAGCATCGACATCCAGAGCAAAAGATTCATCTACTCGAATTGAGCGAATATGGCGGTAGCCGGCGATTCTTGCCCCCTTCTCAATTGAGGAATGGGCTTGCTCGGACCCATATGCCACCAAAGAATCTGTAGCGTGCCCGGCCTCCACGGCGTGATGCCTCGCAACAGCTAGCGAAAGGTGTGTTGAATCAGAAGCACTCATTTGGAGGACACCCCCGCCTGGCCCAGTATCAATCCGCCAAGTCGATGGAAGGCCGAGAAGATCCACCAGCCAATCAAGGACAGTATTCTCGATTTCAGTTGGCGATGGAGCCGTCGACCACATCATTCCCTGAGTAGCAAGTCCTGCAGCTACAAACTCTCCTAGAACAGAGACAGGCGAAACCCCAGAAGGAAAAAACGCAAACCAGCCAGGATGCTGCCAGTGGGCCATTCCCGGCATGACGACCCGATCAAGATCGTCAATAATGTGGCCCATATCTTCAGCTTGCTCTGGGGCCACATCTGGAAGCATGGCACGAATATCACCCGGGCTAATTTCAGGAAGAATCCGTTGACTTTCGATATTAGTGAAATATTCAGCTAGCCAATCAACGAGCTGATATCCATACTCTCGAAAATCTTCGATTGGAAGGTGCGGAGAGTTTTCTGTATCACTCATTTTTTCCTCCTGTCAAAGGAGCGTATATTGCCCCGAGCACACCTTCAAAGCTACTAGGTGAAATAGCTACTTCCAGACCACGTTTGCCGCCACTAACAAAGACCTCACTGTAAAGCAGCGCTGAATCATCAACGAATGTCCTATGTGGGCGGACCTGCCCAAAGGGAGAAATTCCGCCCACTACGTAGCCGGTTCTGCGTTCAGCTACCGAAACGTCAGCCATCTTCGCCTTTTTTACGCCAGCAACTTTCGATAGAGCTTTTAAATCCAACAAAGAGGTCACTGGAACGACCGCAACAACAATCTCACCGCTCTGAAGCTCGGCGAGCAGCGTCTTGAAGACATGTGAAGGATTCAGCCCAAGTTGATCTGCAGCCTCATTCCCATAGTTCTCAGCTGCTGCATTATGGGCATACTCAAGGATTCGAAATTCTTGTTCATCTGCAGACAAGGCATCGATAGCTGGAGTCACATAAAGATACTAACTCGAAATAACTTAGAGCTTGAATTGCCTATCGGAACATTGACGCTGGAAAGAGCAGCTAGAGAAAATTTTACAACAACAATGGAACCACAACTGAGGCCACCATCATGCACACAACAACCGCAGCAATCATCCGAATCCCAATAGCCCTTTTTGCCATGTTCCAAGTTTAGAAGAGGCAAAACTAAATGAGGAACTCAAGTAACGAAGCTATTCGAGTGCTGCATCAATACAAAACGCTCAACGGATGGGTACGCTTTGAGTGTGGACTTAGGTATTTCAGGTCGCAAGGCTCTCGTCGCCGCCTCATCAGCAGGCTTAGGATATGCAACTGCCGCTGCCTTAGGGCAAGCAGGTTGCCTCGTCGTCATCTCTGGCAGGAATGAGGAACGCCTCCACGAAGCGGCAGCTTCAATTCCAAACACCATCCCAATTGTCAGCGATGTCTCAACCCCCGATGGCGCAACAAGCCTCATCGAAGATGCGGAGAAAGCCTTCGACTCTGGTATCGACATTCTTGTTACCAACGCTGGAGGCCCACCTCCTGGCGATTTTGCTAGTACTGAAGTCGATGCCTACAGCTCAGCGCTTGATCTGAATTTGATGTCGGTAATTGCAATGTGTAAAGCTTCTGTACCTGGCATGCAGAAAAGAAAATGGGGACGGGTGTTAGCAATTACTTCCATTTCTGTTCGTCAGCCAATTCCCAACATCATGCTGTCCAATACGGCACGAGCAGGAGCAACTGGGTTTTTAAAGACGCTAGCTCTAGAAGTTGCTAAGGATGGCGTCACCGTAAACTCCATTCAGCCAGGCTTTCATGCAACTGATCGCGTAACAAGCATCTACGGCGATGCGGACCTTAACGAACTCGCAAAAACGGTCCCTGCAGGAAAAATAGGAAAAGCTGAGGACTTTGGTCAAGTAGCTGCTTTCCTTTGCTCAGAACAGGCCGGATATATCACCGGAGCTGCTTTACCTGTCGCAGGAGGAACCTACAAAGGGCTGCAGTAGCTGCAAAACAATTCCCTCCCTTAGCTTCTTACAGGAAGCAGATCTAAGCTAAAGCTCATGGTAGAACCAGATGAGCGAACAATCCCCGACATAGTCGAACAGGCTGCAAATCTCTTCGGATCTGCACAAGCACTCGTAGATGGAGAAATCGATTGGAGCTTCAATGATCTTCACTTCCATGTTCGAAAAATGGCTCGAGCACTTATTTCACACGGCGTAGAACATGGAGAAAGAGTCGGAATTTGGGCCCCGAATACATGGGAATGGGTCGTAGCAGCTCTTGGGGTCCATCAGATCGGAGGCGTACTAGTTCCCATCAACACACGATTTAAAGGTAAAGAAGCAAGCTACGTTCTCAAGCGCGCCAACGTGAAACGACTATTCACCGTCACCGACTTTCTTGATACAAACTACGTCAACCTTCTGCTCGATACTCAAGACCTAGGTGCTTTAAACGAAATCATCGTCATGAGAGGTCAACCTCAAAAAGGCACGACTTCCATGGCCGAGTTTCTCAATAGTTCAGATTTGACCGATGAAACTACCTATCAAGAACGAAGAAGCAGCATTTCTGGAAATGATCTTTGCCATATCATGTTTACTTCGGGAACGACAGGACTCCCCAAAGGAGCAATGCTGACACATTCAGCAGTAACCCGAGGATATAACGACTGGGCCGACATAGTTGGGCTTCAAGCTGGAGATAGATACCTGATAGTAAATCCCTTTTTCCATTCTTTCGGGCTAAACGCAGGTATTCTCGCGTGCCTGATGAAGGGCGCTTGTATGCTCCCTCATCCCATTTTCGATGTAGCCGAAGTAATGCATCGAGTCCCTATCGATCGAATCTCGATGCTTCCAGGGCCGCCAGCAATCTACCAGACGATACTTAATCACCCTGATTTAGAAAATTTTGACATGTCAACCTTACGTCTCGCAGTAACAGGAGCAGCTGTCATTCCAGTAGAAATGATTGTTCAGATGCGAGAGAAACTAGGCTTCGAAACAGTTGTGACAGGATATGGGTTAACTGAAGGATCCGGGCTGGCAACCATGTGCCGCCACGATGACGACCCAGAGACAATAGCGAAAACCTCTGGCCGGGCAATGCCAGGGATGGAAGTCAAAATCGTTAATGAACAGAATGAGGAGGTTTCAAGAGGGGACCCAGGAGAAATTATCGTCCGCGGATACAACGTCATGAAAGGGTATCTCGATGACCCCGAGCAAACGGCTCAGGCAATCAATGATGAAGGGTGGCTACATACTGGCGACATAGGAGTTATGGACCATGAAGGCAATATTTCAATAACTGACAGAAAAAAAGATATGTACATCAACGGAGGCTTTAACGTTTACCCCGCAGAAGTCGAATCCCTCATGCTTGCCCATCCAGATATCGGACAGGTCTCTGTAGTTGGCGTCTCGCATCAGCGAATGGGCGAAGTAGGATGCGCCTTTGTTGTCCGAGCCACAGGAAGGCAACCTGACCCCGAAGAAATCATAGGATGGTGCCGGAACGAGATGGCAAACTATAAATGCCCAAGGTACATTCAATTCATCGAAACGCTGCCATTAAACGCCTCTGGGAAAGTACTAAAGTACGAACTTCGTGAAAGAGCACACAAACTATTGGGGCTAATGTAATGCAGGCCGTAGTTCTTGAAGGATACGGAGAAGTCGATGTTCTTAAAATCCAAGAGATACCCCTTCCGAAACCCGGGCCAACCGAAGTCCGAGTCAAAGTCGCTGCTACGGCACTAAATCGCGCAGACCTCCTACAAAGAAGAGGCCTGTACCCAGGGCCAGAGGCAGAATATGAAATACCTGGTATTGAATTTTCTGGAACTATTGAATCTTCGGGAGAAGCTGCAAACAAGTATCCTATCGGAACCAAAGTCATGGGCATTGTCGGTGGCGGAGGTTATGCAGAGTACCTTGTCGCTGATGAAAGACAAATTATCCCAGTTCCGGAAGGAATATCAGTTGTCGAAGCAGCGTCGATTCCAGAAGTATGGATTACCGCCTTCGATGCGCTGATGGATAAGGGAAACTTGCAGCCAGGCCATAAATGCTTAATCCATGCTGGCGGTTCGGGGGTTGGAACAGCTGGAATCCAAATAGCAAAAGAATTAGGTGCACAAGTCGCAGTAACAGCTTCGGCTCCAAAGTTAGAGACATGTAAACAACTCGGGGCCGACCTAGCAATCGACTACAAAGCGCAAGACTTTGTCGACGAAGTAAAAAAATGGGCGGAATTAAAAGGGAAAATCGGGGTCGAAGTGATCCTTGATGTGGTAGGCGGCGACTACTTAGAGAGAAACTTCCGTTGCGTATCTTCCCAAGGCACAATTGTCCAAGTTGGAGCAATGGGGGGCGGAAGAGCTGATATTAATCTTGGGGCACTATTACAAAAACGTTTGACCTTAATTGGAACAGTCCTCAGAAGCAGATCGATAGAAGAAAAGATTGCACTAGCTGAGATTTTCATATCACGCATTACTCCCAAGTTCGAAGATGGTTCCTATAAGCCAGTTATTGATACCAAATATCCTTTTCAGCGCATAGGCGAAGCTCACACATACATGGAGAGCAACAAAAATATAGGAAAAATTATCATTGAGCTTCCATAAAGTGACACCAGGACAAAAAATAAGCGACCGCCCAGGAACGTACCTGCATTTTGGTTTCTGGGCATCTGTGATCTACCCTTAATACAGCAATGAATGAACCTGTAGTCAAAATTAATATTCCGGATAACCAGTTAATGACAGGCCTATTCGGGGAACGGGATTTACACCTCAAATCTATCGAAGCCGCTTTCCCCGAGGTTGACATCCACGCTCGTGGTAATCAAATCTCAATTAGTGGAGCAGACGCCACCAGAGTCGGTTCGTTATTCGAAGAGATGGTTGCACTACTCAAAGACGGCCATGTAATAGACTCTTCAAGTCTGGGGAAATCTATAGATCTAGTATTAGCCGACGAACGCCCGTCAGATATTCTCGGGGCGGACATCCTTCGCGTCAAAGGAAAAACAATTCGCCCGAAATCACTTGGACAAAAACGCTACGTAGAAGCTATAGCAAAGAACATTATCACTTTTGGAATTGGACCAGCCGGCACGGGAAAGAGCTGGTTAGCTGTAGCCATGGCTGTCAAGGCCCTCCGCTCAAAAGAAGTTAACCGCATAATCCTTACACGTCCCGCCGTCGAAGCTGGCGAGAGGTTGGGATTCCTTCCCGGGGACTTAATGGCAAAAGTCGACCCGTACTTACGTCCCCTATACGACGCGTTGCATGACTTAATGGATATGGATAGCGTCGAGCAACTCGTTGAAGAAGGACCAGTTGAAGTTGCGCCACTCGCCTTCATGCGAGGTCGAACACTCAATAATGCCTTTGTTATCCTTGACGAAGCACAAAACACCACGCCGGAGCAAATGAAAATGTTCCTGACCCGAATAGGATTCGGGTCCCGAGTTGTAGTCACTGGTGATTCAACCCAAGTGGATGTTCAAAATGGTCGGCAATCATTACACCACCTCGAGACCCTGCTTGGAGAAATTGAAGGCATCTCCTTTGTTCACCTCACAAGTAAGGATGTTGTTCGGCACCGAATCGTTCAGGACATTGTCGATGCGTACAACAATAAATCACCCAAAGAAGAATCCAGTTGAAAGTTACCGCCCAATCAGACTTACCGCATCATGATGCCGAAGCAGATATAGAGACTGAACGTTGGCGACGGCTAGCCGAACTAGCTCTCGAAGCTGAAAATATTTCCGAAGGTGAGCTAGCCCTGTTCTTTATTAATGAAGAAATAATGACCGACCTTAATACTGAACATATGGGAGAAAATGGCCCAACAGATGTTCTCGCTTTCCCCATAGACGGCCCTACCCAAGGAACAACCAAAACAACGACAGACCCTGACGGCCCTCCACAAATCCTCGGTGATATCTTTATCTGCCCCTCTGTTGCTCGAAAGAACGCTGACATTTACAAAAAACCATTCGAAGACGAAATTGCCCTTCTCGTCATTCATGGAGTCCTTCATATCCTTGGCCATGATCATGCTGAGGATGAAGAAAAACGAATTATGCAAGAACGTGAAAAAGTATTGCTAGCACACCACTACCAGTCATGAATGAATCAGAAGTAGCCGGAATCATAGCATTTGTTGTCGCAATCTCAGCAGCCGCTTTTCTAGCAGCTGCTGAAACAGCGATCACGCGCGTCAGCACTGCGCGTGCCGAAGCGCTCGTAGAAGAAGGGCGGCGAGGTGCTAGAACTCTCCGAGACTTGATAGACCGACGAGAACATGTCCTCCCACCAATCCTCTTTATGGTTCTAGCATGCCAAATAGGTGCTGCAACCGTAATGACAATAATCGTTATGGAACATTGGGGAACATGGCAGCTAGCCTGTGCATTCATCGCAGAACTGTTACTTCTATATGCGGTAGCAGAGGCACTGCCCAAGAGCTGGGCACTAGCTCATCCAGATCGAAGTGCTACTATGGCCGCTCCACTTGTAAAGTTACTTTCATCTATCGCACCGCTACGGTGGGTAGCCAATGGAATTGTCACCCGACTGGGGGGGACCCTTCCAAATGGAGTGCCAGAGGGTGAAGTCTCAGAAGAAGAGCTACTGGCACTAGCTGAAGAGGCAGCAGCAAGTGCAGCCATAGACGAAGAAGAGCGTGTCCTCATAGAGCACGTCATAGAATTCGGAGACACCGTAGCTCACGAGGTCATGGTTCCTCGGCCAGATATAACAGCTGTATGCGATCGTGACACCATTGATAAAGCCGCCAGCGTAGTTATCGAACATGGATTCACCAGAGTTCCAGTTTTCGGAAAAAACATCGACGACATCCGAGGCATTATCTACTCAAAAGATATTATGAAGTCCCTCAAGGATGGTTCAAATGATAAAAAAGTATCAGAAATCATGCGTGAGCCGTTCTACGTCCCAGAAGCCAAAAAAATCTCACAGTTACTCAGAGAAATGCAGTCAGAAACATTCCATATGGCAATCGTTATCGACGAGTACGGGGGGACAGCCGGACTGGTAACTCTCGAGGACCTGATAGAAGAAGTTGTCGGTGAAATCGTTGACGAGTTTGACGTCGAACCCCCCATGATCGAGCGTCTCACAAATGGTACCTTCAGAGTGAATGGACGCGCTGACTTAGATGACTTAGAAGCAATGCTGATGATCGATCTACCAGCAGGTGAGTGGAATACTGTCGGCGGCCTTATCTTCAATTCCCTTGGCCATGTTCCGGCTGTCGGTGAGACAATCGAAATTAACCAGCACAAGTTCTATGTTGAGAGAGTTCAAGGAAGAAGAATCGCACGTGTTTTAATCTCTCCAAACCCAGAGATCAGTCGGTTGCCCTAATGGATGGACACCAAAAAGATGAAGAACAAACTGAACAAGAATCAACGCTTGAACAAATAACCCAGCCTTCAGTTCACCGGTCGGGGTTCGTCACTGTGGTTGGGCGACCGAACGTAGGAAAATCAACACTCATCAATACTCTCTGCGGAGAAAAAATTGCAATCACATCGAACAAGCCACAAACTACACGTCACCAAATTAGGGGAGTACTAACTTTGCCCAATGCACAACTTGTTTTTGTGGATACTCCTGGGATTCACAAACCCAAAACCCCTCTTGGGGAACGCCTGAACCAGCGTGCAGTAGATGGCATCCCAGGTGTTGATATCGTCTGCATGGTCATCGATGCGACCAGCCCATTTGGAAAAGGAGACAAGTTCATTGCTTCAAAATTGCCTTCAAGCTCCATCGTCATAGTAAATAAATGCGATAAAGCAAAGAAACCTCAAATACTCCAACAACTCGCAGAAACATCATCGCTCTCATTCGCTCAGTATTTCCCAGTCTCAGCAAAAACTGGCGAGGGGACAGATGCTCTCCTGAAATACCTACTTGAGAAGGCTCCAGAAGGTCCAAGGTATTACCCTGACGACCAAATTACTGACATGTCTGATAAGGATTTCGTTGTTGAACTCGTTCGAGAGCAGCTACTTCGATTAACTCGAGAAGAGCTTCCCCATTCAATAGCGACACGAGTAACTGAATGGGAGTGGCCCCGAGTCCGTATAGAAATTCTCGTTGAACGGGAAAGTCAAAAAGGCATCGTCATCGGGCATAAAGGAGAAGTCCTAAAAAAAGTAGGAACCGCAGTGCGGAAACAGCTCCACGAAGGTATCTACATCGAGCTACAGGTCAAAGTCGATAAAAACTGGCAACACCGACCGGACCGAATCGAACGCCTCGGGTACTAGTAACGATTTTAGAGAAATTCCACGATCAACGTGACAACAGTTACTACAACAAGTCCAAAGATCAAAAATCCCAATGAACCAACACGTATCGGTCTCCTTGGTGCAGCGCCTTTCCCATGGAAATAGCTGACAGCGGAAGCCCAGTCGTCATCTCCGAGTCCCATAACCCAAACATAGAACTAACCACAGCAGCAATGGTGGACCATTTCACCAGAAACTCAGCTCTTTACTCCCTCATCAGGCACAGATGCGGTACCGTCGAAGTGTGACCATAGAACCCTTTCGCCCTTCGGCTCTCAAAAAATTAGGGATTGACTCTAAAACAATTCCGCAACATGTTGCTGTAATTATGGACGGTAATGGACGATGGGCAGAACAAAGAAACCTCCCTAGAACTGAGGGTCATCTCAAGGGAGAAGAGGCATTATTCGAATGTGTCGAAGGAGCCTTAGAACTAGGGATATCTTGGCTAACCGTTTTTGGATTTTCTACAGAGAACTGGAATCGACCAAAAAACGAAGTGCAGTTTCTTATCAATTTTAATAGAGAAACAATACGCAAACGCAGAGATGAGCTCCATGAACGAAACGTAAAAATTGAATTTATTGGTAGAGAAGATTGGAGAATGCCTAAAGGACTCCTTCGCGATATGAATGACGCAAGAAATCTGACAAAGCAAAATAGCGCAATGACATTCACAATTGCATTTAACTATGGTGGCCGAGCAGAGCTTGTAGATGCATTTAGAGCTATGGAAAAAGATGGCATCTCTTCCAAGCAGATAACAGAAAAGAAAATCACGCAATACCTCTATGGCAAAGATATGCCTGAACCTGACCTGATCATCAGGACATCCGGAGAGCAAAGAATATCGAACTTCCTCCTCTGGCAGTCCGCATATAGCGAATTTCTTTTTCTGGACACCTTTTGGCCTGACTTTACAAGAGAATCTCTATATCAAGCCATAGCAGAATATCAGATTCGCTCTAGGCGGTTCGGCGCCCTGTGAGTAAGTACTACACAACCAAAGGGATTGTTCTTCGCACATATAAATTACGCGAAGCAGACAGAATCATTGTTCTCATAAGCCCAGATCGAGGCATGATACGGGCGGTAGCAAAAGGTATAAGAAAAACAAAAAGCAAATTCGGCTCACGGCTTGAACCCACGACCCATGTCTCAATGCAAATCCACAAAGGGAAAGGCGACCTGGACTTAATTACACAAGTTGAAACCCTAGACCATTTTCGCACCATACGCGAAGATCTCAATAGGCTCACCAAAGCTATCGCCATGTTAGAAGCAGTTGATCAAGTAGCTCTACCTGGCGAGCCAGCTATAGAGCTACACAAAATGCTCCTTGGGGCCTTAAAAACACTCGAAGACAATGATTCCGTGCTTGTTACCCCAAGCTTCTATCTTAAACTCTTAGCTCTTGAAGGCTCCGGCCCTGTCGTAGGCCAGTGTGTGGTTTGCGGAAATGCAGACATCGTTGCATTTTCAAATGAAGAAGGCGGTGTCATGTGTGAAACACACCGAACCGGAATCCCAATAAGTACTCCAGCAGTCGAGTTGCTGCGCTACATTCTAGGAGGCCATCTAGGAAAGGCACTCAATGAAAAAGAATCTAGAGCCACACAGGAAATAGAAAAAATAGCCAGAGAAGCGCTTGAATACTTTCTTGAACGACGAATGCGAACTACAACACTTTTGGATACATAGCTGGCAAAAGGCAATAAACGTTCAGGTAGTTTGCTTCAGGTAAGGGCTCTATTGAACGCTTCATCGGAGATTGATCAGGATAGACACCTAAGGAGCATGAAACGGCGTTAGCCTTGAAGGTCATGGATACAGCAGAGCCAGACAATGAAGTAATGGATAAAGTCGTTAACTTATGTAAGCGACGAGGTATTATTTTCCAATCAGCTGATATATACGGGGGCTTTCGATCAACTTATGACTATGGGCCTATAGGGTCGTTAATGCTTCGAAATGTCAAAGATGCATGGTGGAAAACCATGGTCCAGCTCCGCCACGACATTGTCGGCTTAGACGCCTCGATACTGTCACCGCCAGCGGTCTGGGAAGCCTCAGGACACCTTGAGAATTTCACAGACCCGCTCGTTGACTGCAAAGAATGCAACGGGCGATTCCGTGAAGACCAACTTGAAGATCCTTCAACTTGTCCAGCATGCGGGGCACAAAATAGTTTCACAGAGGCGCGAGCATTTAACCTCATGTTCAAAACCCATGCTGGCCCAGTCGAAGGAGCTGGTCACGCAGTTTATCTGCGTCCAGAAACAGCACAAGGAATGTTCACTAACTTCAAGCTCGTTCTAGAAACTTCAAGAAAAAAACCTCCATTCGGGATTGCTCAAGTAGGCAAAAGCTTTCGAAATGAGATCACCCCAGGTAATTTCGTTTTCCGTACACGAGAATTCGAACAGATGGAAATGGAATACTTTGTCCCGCCAGACCAAGCTGATATGTGGTACGAGTACTGGTGCAAAGAACGCATGAACTGGTATATCGATTTGGGTATCCCTAAAGACCAACTACGTTTGCGGCCACACGACCAAGATGAACTAAGTCACTACAGTTCAGGAACTAGCGATGTGGAATTCCTCTTTCCATGGGGGTGGGGCGAACTTGAAGGTGTAGCGAATCGAGGCGACTACGATTTACGCCAACACAGCGAACACTCCGGTGAAAAACTTACCTACTTCGATCCAGAACTAGGTGAGCACTACATTCCACACGTAATTGAACCCGCAGCGGGAGCCACTCGTTCAATGATGGCGTTCCTCATAGCTGCATATGACGAGGAGACGGTCAACGATGATCTGCGGACGGTTCTCCGTTTCGATCCACGAATCGCCCCATATAAAATCGCCGTCCTGCCTCTATCGAAAAAAGAGACCATTACGCCATTAGCGAATGAAGTATTTGATCTAGTGAAAGACCGCTGGATGGCTGATTATGATGAAACCCAAAACATCGGGAAACGTTACAGGCGCCAAGATGAACTAGGAACACCGTACTGCATAACTATTGACTTCGACAGCCTTGAAGATCAAGCAGTAACGGTTAGGGATCGCGACACTATGGAGCAAGACCGAATTAATATCGACCGACTCGTTGAATATCTAAGCGAACGCCTTCCATAAAAATCAAGGATAGAAGTGAGCACCTCCGAGAAAATCATTGACGCAGTCAACCAAGCCTTAGATGGGACCCATTCGCGCAAACAAGCAGTGCAACTCATCACTCAGGATGACTTAGCTAACGTTCTCTTCGATCGCGCATCTGGTGATTCCAAAGAACCTTTATGTCAAGGAATAGCAGCATCGCCGGGAGCAGCATCGGGGAAACTTTGCCTAAGTGTCGACGCAGTCCTCGAAGTCGTAGACGCTGGAGAGCAAGCAATCATGGTCGCTATGGAAACAGGACCAGCTGATGAACCAGGAATGCGATGGGCAGCCGGAATAGTCACCGCGCACGGCGGGCTTGCAAGCCATGCAGCCATCTACTCAAGAGGTTTAGGCCTCCCAGCAGTATGCGGTGTTGAAATCCTCAAAGTCGAAGAAGGGCAAATCAAAGTCGGAGAAACGGTCATTCCAGAAGGTGAGATTATTTCTATTGATGGAGTATCCGGAGAAATATTCACAGGCACAATAGAAATCTCAGACGCCGCTGCCCCCGATGAGCTATCAACCCTCCTCGAATGGGCAGATGAACTTAGGTCAAACAAAGTACAAGTGTGGGCTAACGCCGATACCAAAGAAGAAGCTACCGAAGCACGGTCAGCTGGGGCCACCGGTATCGGCCTGTGTCGGACAGAGCATATGTTTCTTGGTGACCGCTTGCCAGTTATACGTCAGCTGCTCAAAGCAACGAACCCAGATGAAAGAGAAACTGCCCTTGAAGAACTCTTAGAAGCGCAACAAGCCGATTTCGAACAAGTTCTTATCCCAATGGACTCACTCCCAGTCACCGTCAGGCTTCTGGACGCTCCATTGCATGAATTCCTCGAAGAAACCGAAGAACAAAATCCAATGCTCGGCCTTCGCGGGATACGACTTGCAATTACGACAGAAGACCTTTACCGGACACAAACACGGGCGCTCATAGCAGCAGTTAAAAAACGCATCTCACAAGGTGGTGACCCAAAAGTGGAGATCATGGTTCCCCTTGTATCTCTTGAAGAAGAACTTACCCTCGTGGTGGAATGGATCAGAGAAGAACTAAATAATTCACCGATACGCATACCCGTTGGGACAATGATCGAAACCCCCAGAGCAGCCCTAATTGCTGGAGCTCTAGCGAAACACATCGATTTCATAAGTTTTGGCACGAATGACCTTACTCAGATGACGTTTGGATTTAGCCGCGATGATGTGGAAGTTACTGTCATTAACGAGTACATCGAAAAAGAACTTCTTGAGAAAAGCCCATTTGAGACACTCGACATTGGTGGTGTCGGCCAACTGGTCACAACAGGAATCACCGAAAGTCGGAAAGTAAACCCAAGTATAAAAATCGGTATCTGCGGTGAACACGGAGGCGACCCAGCGTCAATACGATTCTTAGTAGACGCCGGCGTAGATTATGTCAGCTGCTCACCACCACGAATACCTATAGCGCGACTTATAAGCAGTCAAATACTTCTCGATATGTAAAAGAGAGAATCTGTTCGCTTTTTAATAGAAGGAATTCTAGAAGTTCGTGTAAGTTCTACCAAATGGGATGGAGTAGAGAATTCATCGAACGCGTTAGGGAGGCAACTGATCTAACCGATGTCGCACGTGACTATGGGGAAACAAAAAATGCCGGCCCAGGTAAAGTCAAAATGAACTGCCCATTGCCAAACCATTCAGAGAAAACACCGTCATGCCATATACAAAGAGAATTCTTTAAATGCTTTGGATGCGGTGAAGGCGGAGACGTTTTCAAGTTTATAGAAATGGTAGAAAACCATGATTTCAACGAAACTGTTGATCACTTGGCTCGAAGAGCAGGTATCGGATCGTCATACCCCAATCCACCCGACTGGACTGGACGAAGTGGAGGTGGTGACGACGGGAGAAAAGACCTTTTCTACGCATTATCCCAAGCGGCAGAAATCTTGCATCTTCGCCTGCTCGACATGCAAAATAAGCCAGCCCAACAGGCACGAAAATTCCTAAAAGCCCGAAGGATAGGATCTGAACAGGCAAAGAAGTACATGATCGGATACTCATATCCAAGAAGCAACGGGCATGCTGACGGTTTGATTCGTGATCTGAAACCGCGAATGACGTCATACTTTCAAAAAGAATTAGAAAAGAGTGATAGCGAATTCGATCAGTGGTTTGAAAAGACGCTAGTAGAAGCTGGTCTAGCAAAAGAGTACGAAGGGCAACTGACTGACTTCTTTTTTGATGAACGGATAATGTTCACTATCTTCGATGCTTCTGACCGGCCCATCGCATTCAGCGGCCGCCAACTTCCAGGTGGGCGAGACCCCAAGTACAGGAATTCACCTAATTCTAAAATCTATGCAAAAGATGAAACTTTGTATGGCTTAAACTGGGCAAGAAAAAATCTCGCAAATGAGAATTCCGCTCTTGTTAGTGAAGGTTGTTTAGACGTCATCGCCCTTCACGAATGCGGGCTTCCTTCTGCTGTTGCACCATGTGGAACAGCCATGACTGAAAAACAAGTGGTGAAACTCGCCAAATATTCGAAGAACTTTAGCTTGTGTTTCGACTCTGATCCGGCCGGGAAAAAGGCAACTGAACGATTCGCACAATGGGAAGAACAGCATGATTTGAATTTAACTGTGGTTGAGCTACCTGTCGGACAAGACCCCGGAGATTTTCACTCCAATGGAAAGTGCAGTGCTCTGGTGAGCCTCACAGAAGGTACCACCCGTTTCCTCAGATGGCGGATTGATCGAATATGGTCGTTAGCTGACCCTAACGATATTGAAGGTCGCAGCATGACTGCAGAAACCATGCTGCAAATTGTAAAAGACCACCATAACGAAATGATTCACGATGATTACGTCCGGCAAATTGCCGACATTACTGAGCTTTCTTACAACCATCTCATAGAGAAATTTAATGGGATTGAAAAAACACCCAAACGCAGAGCTACGATCCCACCGCCACAAGAGCCACCTCATGACGATTATCGAAAAGTCTTCGATCAGCCCCCATCTGATCTAGATAGAGGCTCTCCACGGGTGGGTAAAGAGCCAAAGACAAGGCAGAGCAACGAGAGTTTAGATAGCGCGGAGTGCAGAGCACTATCACTGATGCTCCATAATCGTCAAAAACTTGAAGACTTGAAATTATGGCCTGACCGAATCACAGAACATTTCTTCTGTGAAGGCCCCCACCGTCAAATATTCAATGCATTAAAGGCCAGCACGGCATATGACGAGGCACAAAGCCATTTCTCGGTAGATAATGTAGAGGCCCAGATGGCTAGCAGCCTTCTGGAGAGACTCCACCAAGAAGGCCCTCTGCATAATCTTGATGATGTAAAAGTATCTGCAACGATTGCTGAGGTTCTCTACTGGACAGCGAAACATAGGCATGACGGAATTTATGCGGAAGCCACAAAGAGTAGTGACCTAAAAGCAGCGCAAGAACTTGCCGAGATCCATCAGCTCTTAAGCGATTTAATCGATTCTCTTGATCCTTTTTCCAAAGTCGCCGACCATCTTCTAGAGTGGCTTCAATCGAAAGAGAAAGGGGAGAGCTGATGTCAACCGGAAACATTACCCCATCACCATTCCCCGCCGTTCTCGACCCTGAGTGGGAAGCCCTAATCAAACGAGGGACTGCACAGGGGTCGTTAACCATCGACGATGTCGTCCGACGCCTTCAGAATGTTGAATTAAGCGAGGATTTGATTCAGGCGATCAGTGATGGTTTGGCTGAACACGGAATCTACCTTGATGAGGGAGAGCCGCTCGACCACGAAGATGAGCCACCCCCCAGTAGGCAGCGGAAGACCCTGTTGAAAAAGCAGAAGTTTTCGCGCAAGCCATCAACATCGATGACTGANTCAACGACTCTCTACCTGCAAGAGATAGGCCAAGTTGACTTACTTACAGCAGAGGAAGAAGTCCGGTTAGCAAAAAAAATCCAAGACGGTGTAATCGCATCTAAGGAACTTGCACGATTGCGACACATAAGTAATACAAAAGGCTTCGAAACAGATGACAAAAAAATTCACGAATTAATGCGAAAAGTGCGGCAGGGAGAAAAAGCGAAGAAGCATCTCACTGAAGCGAATTTACGTCTGGTGGTTTCCATAGCNAAAAGAAAATCCGGTTTCGGTATGGATATAAGNGACCTTATTCAAGAGGGAAGTTTCGGATTAATGAGAGCAGTTGAGAAATTCGACCACACTAAAGGATTCAAATTTTCCACATACGCAACTTGGTGGATACGCCAGTCNGTTTCAAGGTGCATAGCAGACCAGTCCCAGAACATTCGTATCCCTGTTCACATGAGAGAAACAATGAATAAAGTCCGAATTACGCGATTCGAACTTTTCCAAAAACTAGGTCGCGAACCACTTCCGGAAGAGATTTCAGCATATTGCCACATAGACATTGAAAAGATAGAAGAAATTCTTCGCCTNGATACAAAAACTGTTTCATTGGATATGCCTATCGGAAACGAGGAAGCTAGTTTCGGTGACTTCATCAAAGATAAGGATGGGAAAACACCNGANCATGAAACCACGGCTGCGATGCTTGNTGGAGACATGGATACGCTCCTAAATGAACTTGATGAGCGAGAAAAAAAGATTTTACAAATGCGTTTCGGTCTAAATGGTGAACGGCCATTGACGCTCGAAGAAGTCGGGCAAAGAATTGGGCTTACCCGTGAACGTGTCCGCCAAATCGAATCGAAGGCAACGTTTAAGCTTAAGCGATCTGGCCAGCGAGATAGCCTACGTGTTTACCTCGAAGACCAGTAAGCTGTGGATAGAGAGATGGCTCTAGGGTTGTTTCTCGAATAGTAAAAGGAGCTAGTGTTTAAAGCTGGTATCCTCACGGACATCCCTTCCGGGGTAGCTCAGTTGGCAGAGCGTCGGACTGTTAATCCGCAGGTCGTGGGTTCGAGCCCCACCCCCGGAGCAAGAAAGCCTCCTAAAAAANTAGGAGGCTTTCGGCCTGCATGTTCCCATAANGCNCATTTGNTGGGTAGTATCCAGTCGGGCCTGTAGCTCAGTGGTTAGAGCAGGGGACTCATAATCCCTTGGNCGTGGGTTCGATCCCCACCAGGCCCACATTGATAAANTTNCTANTGAAANGGCGNCTTNCCNCCNTCTTTNCGAACATCNATNCCGNCTTGGAAANNTTCAAATAANTTNGTNGANANTCCATTNAGNGCGGCNTTNACTGCCATNCGCCTAGGTAAACGAACTTCTCNTTTGTTNTTCTGAACNGCTCGNAGAGTNNTTTTGGCGACCTTTGTTGGATCNGCAACTGTNAAAAGACCTANATTTNGTNAATCGATCNACNCCTGNTTTCATGAGNGGNTTNTCTTCGATATCGTCCCACATCTNCGTATCGACTGGNCCGAGATGNAGAATNGTNACNTTCAATGGGGTGTAGCGNAGTTCCATGCGAAGTGACTCAGCGAACCTTGTNAGNCCTCCTTTNGANGAGGAGTANNCTGACATNGCNGGATTCCCNGTGGTNGCAGCGATNGATGANGTNTAGACGAGATGCCCGCGNCCGCGNTCAAGCATACGTGGAAGCAGNGNNGCGGTAAGNACNTGNGGCGTTATTAAATTGATNCGGANNGTGNCTTCAATNTCTTCNTCCGTNAGNTCCTCAACAAGTGTGCT
>PBPU01000065.1 GCA_002724825.1 Acidimicrobiaceae bacterium | reverse complement strand
AGTACAGTTCTCAGCCATGCAAAGCAATCTTTTATCTGGGAAGAAAAAATTCATTTCTGAAGGAGCTTCTGCGTCCGGCGTGTTCTGAAAAACCACCTTTAACCCGTCAATATCTAGCTCGGTTCCGGTTTCATAAACTGTTTCAGTCGGAGGTATGAGATAGGAAGCTCCAAGGGGAAGTGATTGTCCAAGGCCGATGTCAACTTGGCCGGTTGGTCCAGCTGGTAGTAACGGTCCGAATTGGTAGTGGGCCCGACGAGCCATCATAGGACCGGCAATGATGTTCTCTCTAACTACTTCTTCAAGAAAACCATCTGGAGCGATGATTCGAACATTCCCTGCTTCGACTTCCTCTTGTGAAGTAACTCCGAGAATACCTCCAAAGTGATCGAGGTGACTGTGGGTATAGATAACAGTGTGCACAGGACGTTCACCTAGTGTTTGGTTAGCTAGCTGCAGGCAGGCTTCTGCTGTAGAGCTAGTTGTTAGTGGGTCGATAATTAACCAGCCGTTCGGCGTCTCCAGAAAGGTGATGTTTGATATGTCGTAACCTCTTGCTTGCCAGACTCCTTCTGCCACTTCAAAAAGTCCGTGTATAGCATTGAGTTTTCCTTGTCGCCACAGTCCAGGGTGAACTGTTTCAGGTGCTGGCTTTTCTTCTCGAAGGAAGTCATGAGATCCTGTATCCCAGACAGCTCTACCATTAAGTTCAATGCGACCTGTTTGATGAGTAGCGATAAGGCCCTGTTGCGCTCGCTCAAAGTCATCGCCATCATCGAAATTAATCAGCGCTCCGGCGCTTTGATTCGATTTAATAGTGTGGGTCGTTGCAGGTTTAGCTAGTGGGTCATCCATTTGTTTTGTATAGCCGGAGGTGACAAAGTCTCCAAATCTGGTGATTACTCTGGTTGTGTGAGTATGAGGCCACTAGTTGGTACCGCTGTTCCCGCTGTTACGAGAACATTCTCAACTTCGGGTACCTGATTGACTGAGGAACCTCTGATCTGCCTGACAGCTTCTGCGACACCATTCATCCCGTGAATGTATGCCTCTCCCAGTTGGCCACCGTTTGTATTAATCGGTAGCCCGCCACCAATTTCGATATTTCCATCTTTGATAAAGTCTTTTGCTTCTCCCCGCTTACAAAAGCCGAATTCTTCAAATTGAGGAAGTACTAGAGGTGTGAAATGGTCATAAATAACTGCTGTCTGTATGTTTTGTGGACCTAGCCCTGTTGATTTCCACAGTTGGCGGGCCACTACTCCCATTTCCGGTATCCCAGCTATGTCTTCGCGGTAGTATGACTTCATCATGTGTTGATCTTTTGCTACTCCTTGAGCTGCAGCAGCGATAACCGCGGGCTTCTGCTTCAGGTTTTTAGCCTTTTCAAGAGTGGTCACTATAAGGGCTTGGCCGCCATCACTTTCTTGGCAGCAATCAAGTAAGTGAAGAGGCTCTACGATAAAGCGGCTGCTTTGGTGGTCTTCGATGGTTATGGGTTTCTGGTAGAAAAAAGCAGCTGGATTGTTCGCAGCATGTTTTCTATCGGTTACAGCAATTATCCCAAAATCTTCACTGGTGGCTCCATATTGATGCATGTATCTTCTGGCATACATCGCTACCCAGGAGGCAGGAGTAAGTAAACCGAACGGAGAACTCCAACTGAAGCTGACATCAAAGGCTTCTGGACTTTGATGTCTCCCTTGTACTCCTCCACCGAAGCGATGCCACGACCTTTCATTAAATGCGCGATAAACAAGGACGTAGTCTGCAACGCCAGAATGGACGGCCATTGCGGCCTGTTGAATGACACCTCCCGGTGCACCTCCTCCGTGGTGAATCATTGAGAAAAACGTGAGTTCAGGAATACCAAGATTTCTTGCTACTTCGATTTCAGTATTTTTCTCAGCGCTGAAAACGGAAATTCCATTGATCTGCGATGGATCTAGACCAGCGTCATGGCATGCCGTCAAGCTGCATTCTGTGGCTAGTTGCATTGGTGTGCGGCCAGAGTTTTTAGAAAATTCAGTCGCTCCTATGCCGACGATCGCTGTTTCTCTTGCGAATTTCATTGCTTACTTATCGTAATAATCATGAAGGAAACCCTTCTATGGAGGTGAACGCAAACTTCTGGCGGATAGGCGAATCACCAGCTTTAACTGTGTACGCTTGGCCGGTTCCGTCCCCTATTGCAGTCTCATAGATCGCTTGACTAACTTGTTCCGGATCTAAAAGATTGGAGTCTGCTGATGCGAGTCGATCAACACCTACCAGCGGGGTTGCAACTCCACCGGGGCATATTGCATTTATCGATATGCCCTGATTGAGAAGGCCGGGTGCAACTCCACGAACCCACCCTACGACAGCGTGTTTGGTTGCGGTGTAGAAGGGATCTCTGTTCCATGCGACTATTCCAGCTATGGAAGCTGTAGCGACAATAGATCCCCCTCCGCTCTCCTCTAATACGGGAGCGACAGCAAGGGTCCCAAAGACTACAGAATCAAAATTTACAGCACGGACTGTTGTGTAATGCTCTGGATCTAGGTCAGAAGAAGTGTAGGGGTTTATTTGTTCTTCTATTTTTCTACCGAGAATGCCTGCGTTAAGGAATGCATAATCAAGTCTGCCGAATTGATCAACAGCCTGATTCGCCACTTCAATATTATTTGCGTTTTTAGAGATATCAGTTTCGAAAATTGAGCAGCCAGTTTCAACTCGAATTGATTCGAGACCGGATGAATCTAGATCAACTCCTAGGACCTCAATATTCGCTGATCGAAGTTTTCTAACTAGCGAGGCGCCTATGCCGGATGCGGCCCCAGTGACAAGTGCAACTTTCGAATCGTTCTCGCCCATTATGCTCCAAATAGTTCGTCAATCTTCTCACATAGTACAAAGTCTATTTCAGTAACGCCACCAGCTTGATGGTTGACAACGGCGATATCTACCTTGTTCCAGCTATTCGACCAGTCAGGGTGGTGATCGAGTTCTTCTGCAATCGCTGCAACTTTAGTCATAAAGTTGAACGCCTCTTCGAAGTTAACGAATTCGAAAGTCTTCTTAAGCCCATCCTGTGTGGCTTCCCATTTGGGTATGCGTCCAGACATAGATTTAATGCTCTTTTCAGTGAAGACCTCTTTTCTGTCTACTTGCGACATCTAACTGAGCCCCCCGAGACTTACCGAGGTCTCTGTCGATGGTGTCCATTTCTCATACCCATCGCTTTCTAACTCGTCTGCTAATGATGAATCTCCCGAAGCAACAATTTTTCCTTCAACGAATACATGAACAAAATCAGGTTTCAATTCTTCAAGGAGTCGGCTGTAGTGCGTTATTACTAATACCCCTAATCCATCTTCTTCTGTGAGGCGCTCTACCCGATTACTAACAACTCTCAGCCCATCTACGTCTAAGCCAGAATCAAGTTCATCGAGAACTGCTATGGAGGGTTTTAATGTAACCAATTGGAGAGTTTCGAGACGTTTTTTTTCGCCGCCAGACAAATCGAGGTTAACACCTCTATCGAGATGATCAAGGGGAATACCGAGGTTCTCTGCTTCTTGGCTTACATGTCTCAACACTTCATCGAAGTCGTCGTTCTGTGAAAGTTGAGATGCTTCTATAATATTTGAAGCGGAGACGCCTTCAATTTCAACTGGGTATTGGAGGACGAGAAATAATCCAAGATTTGCTCGTTCCCAAGTCTCTAGCCCCACAAGATTCGCCCCATCCAAGGTTATTTCTCCTTGGGTAACCGTGTATCCAGGTCTTCCCATCAAAACATGAGAGAGGGTAGATTTACCTGACCCATTTGGCCCCATTAGAGCGTGGACTTCTCCAGAGCGAACAGTTAGGTTTACACCGGAAAGAATTTCAGCTGACTCAGTTCGAGCATGCAAGTTTTTTATTACAAGATCAGCCATTATTCCGAACCTTCCGGTATGTGTATAAAGATGCTATTTTCGATGCGTTCTATTTTGAATACAGGAACCGGTTGTGTCGCAGGTAAGGACATAGGAATGCCGTCACAAAGTGAGAACTGCGCTCCATGTTTCCAGCACTCTATCGTGACTTCTTCCGGATCTACCGGCCCTTCAGAGAGTGAATAATTTGCATGACTGCACATATCTCCTATTGCGAACAGATCCTCTCCAATTCGAACCACAGCAATTTTATGACCTTCGACTTCCACTCGTCGAGCTTCTCCATCTGGTACGTCATCTAGGCCGAGAACACGAACTTTTTTCTGTGGAGGCTGTTCTTGTGTCTTATCCACTGTGAGCCACCCTTGCGTTTAGTTTATGGTTAAATAATTCAGCTATCCAGATGTTTATAGCTTCGACTGGAAGTGAAGATACTACTTCTTGAAGGAAACCATGGACAATGAGCTTCTCCGCTTCAAAGGTAGGGACTCCTCTGCTTTCTAGGTAGAACCGCTGGTTTTCATCAACTGGGCTTACGGTAGAGGCATGACTGCACTTCACATCATTATTTTCAATTTCAAGATTTGGGACTGATTCTGCCCAAGCTTGATCGCAAAGTTTAAGAGTCCTATTTGTCTGGAATGCATTTGTCCCTGATGCTTCTTTAGCTACTTGAATTAAACCGGTGTAGATAGAATTCGACTCATCGTCTAAAACTCCTTTAAACAAAAGTTCACTATATGTATCTCGAGCAATATGTCTTTGATGGGTTCGAAAGTCTAAAACTTGATTTTTGTCACCATGATATATAGCTGAGATCTTTCCAGAGGCTCCTCGTCCACTAAGCGAGCAAGAGGTTTTTAGTCGGGCATATGCACCTCCTATTGCGGCTATTGCACCTTGAAAAGTTGCTTGCTGGGCCACAGATACATCCAACGTTCCCAACTTCCAGACATTCTGATTCAAGTTTTGGACTTGTTGATAGTTGACGTTTGAACCGTTACCAACATTTATTCTAGTTCCCGGAATAACTAGAGAAGAGACTTCAGCGTTATGGAAAATCTCAACTATCTCGATTTCAGCATTTTCTTCAACTTCTACATGGACTAATGGAAAACAAGCTGCTCCATCTTGATTCCATTGATGATGGATTACCAAAGGTCTCTCCACCTTCGAACCTCGAGGCACGCGAATAAAAACTGGGTCGGGAGAGAATGCCAGGTTCATGGAACCCAGCATGTCTATCGGTGGCGCAAACGTTATTGGATCTTTCTGCCCTGAAGCAGAGTGCACATCGCAAGTGGATACTTCATCTTGGAATAGTAGGAAGCCGTCAACAGTCAGAACGTTATGAAAATCTTCGTCTTGACTTTGGCCTATTTCTGTTGCAGATTGTGGTTTAGCTAGTGCTGGGGTGAAAAGATCTAGTTCCAGTTCCTCTATGGGGCTGTATCGCCATTCTTCGTCTTCATGAGACGGGTAGCTAAATTCTATTGCGTTGACAGCCGCCTGTCTTCGGAGATCCATGAGCCATCCATGGCCTTCAAGCTGTTGGACTAATTCTGGGGTGTACACAGTGATTCCTTCAGAGTCATGTTTCGTGCTGAGGGTGGTCGATCATGACGTTTTTATACTATCGGCGTAGCAGGAAACAGCCTTCTCATATTGGCGATTTTGGGATCAAATTCAAATGCTCTAACGATCCCACTACTCTTGCTATTCTAGAAATGTGCTGCCCATAGTTTGTATAGATGTTGATGGCACTCTGGTCGGGTCTTCAGGCTCGCCGACCGATAAAGTCTTGACTGCGATTGGTGAGTCTATCTCGAGAGGCCAAAGTCTTATTCTGTCAACAGCCCGAGGAGCCATGGGGCCTACTTACGGGTATGCAAAGACTTTGAATTCAAATGGGTGGCATATTTTTCATGCAGGAGCGGCATTGGTGAACACTGGGCATCAGCCAACTCGAGAGTACCCTGTCCCCAGCGACGTCCTTAAAACATGCATGCAGGTAGCAATAGAACACGATTGGGCGCTTGAGCTCTATTGGAAGAGCGACTATCGCGCTTTTCGTAATAGCGACTTCACAAGACTTCATGCTGAGATGCTCGGAATCGATCTGCAAGTTGGGGGGCCAAATGACGTTGAAGGGGATATTGTGCGCCTTCAGTTTGTTGTCTCAGAGACTTCTCTTTCTGACGTCAAAGATGCCTTAGACGGCATAGGTACGCTCCGGTCAGCTACTTCTCCAGCTATGCCGGGAGTCTGCTTTGTTTCTATAACCCAGTTAGGCATCACCAAAGGGAAAGCAGTGACAGAAATATCTTCAATGCTAGACATCAACCTTTCGGATGTAATGATGGTCGGCGATGGCCATAATGATCTTGATGCACTTCGGGTTGTGGGTCATGGCGTGGCGATGGGCAATGCTGAGCAGGAGGTTATAGACCAAGCAAGGTACCTAGTCGATACTGTCGATAACGATGGCCTTATCGAAGCTTTGGAACTTTCATGGAGTTTGTAGGATAAAGCTTTGACAAGGGGTCTACCCTACTGAACCTTCCATTTGAAGTTCAATGAGTCGACTCCATTCGACCGCGTATTCCATAGGAAGGGTCCGAGTTACTGGCTCAATAAACCCATTTACGATCATGCCGGTTGCCTGCTCTTCAGTTAGGCCGCGACTAGTTAGGTAGAAAAGCTGTTCATCAGCAACTTTTGAAACAGTTGCCTCATGCCCAATCACAGCGTCTTCAGAACCTATCTCCATATACGGATATGTATCACTTATTGAATCTTCGTCAAGAATAAGAGCATCACATTGGACATGGCTTTTACACCCGTAAGCTCCTTCCTCGACTCTAACAAGTCCTCGGTAACTAGATCGCCCACCATTCTTTGAAATAGATTTTGAAACAACTTTAGAAGTGGTTTCTGGCGCCGCATGAGTCATTTTTGCTCCAGCATCTTGATGCTGGCCAGCACCGGCATAAGCTACAGATAAAACTTCACCTGAGGCTTTAGGCCCTACCATCACAACAGCCGGGTATTTCATTGTCAGACGACTTCCAATGTTACCGTCAATCCATTCCATGTGGCCTTCAGCTTCAACGCGAGCACGCTTCGTGACAAGGTTGAATACATTGTTAGACCAGTTCTGAATGGTTGTATATGTAACTCTTGCTGACTCTTTCACGACGATCTCAACCACAGCAGAGTGTAAGGAGTCGGTGCTGTAAACTGGCGCAGAGCATCCTTCAATGTAATGAACTTTCGATCCTTTGTCCGCGATAATAAGGGTTCGCTCGAACTGTCCCATATTCTCAGCGTTTATTCGGAAATACGCCTGAAGCGGCATTTCCACTTCTACACCCTCCGGAACATAGATAAAAGATCCGCCGGACCACACTGCTGAATTGAGAGCCGAGAATTTATTGTCGTTTGGTGGGATAACTTTTCCGAAATATGCTCGGACGATCTCAGGGTATTCGCGTAAAGCTGTATCCATATCGCAGAAAATCACACCTTGAGCTTCTAAATCTTCACGGTTTTTGTGGTAAACAACTTCGGATTCGTACTGAGCGGTAACGCCGGCTAGATACTTTCTTTCTGCTTCAGGTATCCCTAGTTTCTCATAGGTGTCTTTGATCGCCTCAGGAACATCTTCCCATTCATCTACTACGCTATCACTAGGCTTGATGTAGTAATAGATATCGTCAAAGTAGATCTCTGACATGTCTCCTCCCCAATGTGGCATGGGGCGATTTTGAAAATGTCTTAGAGACTTGAGACGAAAATCACGCATCCAGTTGGGTTCACCTTTCATCCATGAGATTTCTTGGACAAGACTTTCAGTCAACCCTTTTTTTGGTTTGAATACGTAGTCTTCGGCGTCACTCCAACCTAGTTGGTATTTGCTTAGATCTATGTCTGTATTAGTTGCGGACATTTCCTCGTCTTACTTTAAAAGTTCTTACTATGGATAGTAACAAACCTAGCGCTGTTTTCGCACCAAGGTGATAATTGGAGTTGTGAATCTAGTCACTTAATCGATGCGTCGTAATTCTTCGCGAAACCATTTACCCCGATGTACATAAGATTCAACCCCGAGAGAAATCTCTTCTTGGTTTGCCATGTTTTCTCTTATCTTCGCTGGAATTCCCAGCGCCATTGCAGCTGGAGGAACGATCGTTCCTCCGGTAACGACGGCGTTCGCTCCGACAAGGGCACCTTGCTGAATCTCTGCATCGTGCAAAACTACCGATGCAGTTCCAATAAGCGCCCCATCGAGCACTCTGCATCCTTCAAGATGGGCAAGGTGTCCTATCGTGCAATCATTTCCGACAATTGTTGGATAAATAATTGTCGTGTGAATCACAGCGCCATCTTGGATGTTACTGCGCTTTCCTATGATAATTTTTCCATCGTCCCCTCGAAGAACCGCACACGGCCATACAGATGATTCCGAGCCGATAGTTACTTCGCCTATTATTACTGCCTCTGGATGAACATACGCATCAGTAGCTATCGATGGTTCTTTGTCCCCTAAGGCATAGATCGGCATACTAGTTCTCCGGAAGTGTTCCAAATGATCCGTAGGCTCCGCCTAAGAACAAAAGAGGTTTACTTCCTGGGGTGCCTTCACCCATTGCTTCAACAGCTCCAACAACAATATAGTGGTCGCCTGCTTCATGTATTGCCTCTATAGAGCAGTCAATCCAAGCAACACATCCAGCGATTATCGGTGATCCCGTTGGACCTGCAGCCCAATCAATAGCTTCAAACGGATCCACTTCTTTATTAAAGAAACTATTACTTAGGTCTAACTGATTTTCTCCGAGAATATTGACACAGTAATTTCCTGTGGCATGGATTCGCTTCCAGGTTTCCGATTGTCTGCCAGGCATAAACTGAACCAACGGTGGATCAAGAGAGACAGAACCAAATGAGCCAATGACCATAGCAAATGGGCCATCATCGTCGATAGCGCTTACAAGGGTAACCCCTGTAGGATATCTTCCCAATACAGTGCGATATTCAGCTGCGTCTATGTGATTCTCGCTCATTGTTCCTCTAGATTTCTATTCTAGTTCCTTATTAGACGATACTCCCTTCATCTCTCTCTTTGCAGGTTTGGGTATGTTTGCGTTGAATAATTCTGGATTTTCGGTAATGACATCGCTCTGTTACTTAAACATAAGGGCGCTGTAGAGATTTATGCGACAACAGAGATACTGCTAGGGTCCGTTAGATGGGAAATAGTCGACCTGAATTAGCCGATGGCTTTGTCGTTTTCGTCAAAAGAGACTGCCCAACATGTGAACTTATTGTCCCCGTTCTTGAACAGCTTTGCGAATTAAATATCTTGCGGACTATCTTCTCGCAGGACGACGCATCGTTTCCGAAGCTGCCTATAACTTCTGATGACACATCACTAGAGGTAAGTTTTTCTCATCGGATAGAAACGGTTCCAACACTTCTAAAAATTCAGGATGGAATCGAAGTAGATCGGACAGTGGGCTGGTCTCAGGAAATATGGAAGGCATTTCTAGGTATTGAGGATTTAGGATCAGAGAATATCCGCTCTTATAGCCCTGGTTGCGGCTCTCTAAGTGTTGATCCTGATCTTCAAGGAATGTTGCAGAAAAAATATGGATCTGGACTAGTAAGTCGTGAAGTTACTTTCGCTTCAGCTGAGGACGAGTTTGAAGCAATGTATGATCGCGGCTGGTCAGATGGCTTACCGTTAATCCCGCCAACGATAGAGCGAGTGCAGGCGATGCTGGAGGGAACTAGTCGAAAACCAGATGATATCGTTGCCCTCGTACCACCTAATCTTGTAGATCTCACAGTTGAAAAAATCGCTATCAACGCAGTTATGGCAGGTTGTAAACCTGAATATTTGCCCGTTGTAATCACTGCCCTAGAAACTGCATGCAGTGATGAATTTAATATGCATGGTTTGCTCGCTACGACTATGCCCGTAGGGCCAGTTTTTTTTGTCAATGGCCCGATTCGAAAATCCATAAATATGAACTCAGGCATGAATCTTCTGGGACAAGGCAATAGAGCGAATAGCACCATTGGAAGGGCTGTCCAACTTACAGTTCGAAATGTCGGAGGGGGTAGACCCGGAGAAGTTGATCGGGCCACCCATGGAAGCCCGGCGAAATACGGCCTCTGCTTTGCTGAAGACGAAGAGGGGTCGCCATGGCAATCTTATGCACAGGATCAGGGTTTCTCTTTAGAGCAGAATACGGTTACGTTATTCCCAGGCGAAGGGCCACGCATGATAGTAGATCAGCTTTCTAGGTCTCCTGACGAGCTGGCAAGAAGCTTAGCTATGGGAATTATTGGCAACGTCCATCCCAAGTTGGTGATGGGTTTCGATGCCATCCTGATTATTGGACCTGAGCACGCATCGCGCTTTGCAGAAGCAGGTTGGACAAAGGAGCAAGTAAACGAGGAAATAATCAACCACTCCATCCGAGAGACAGACGAACTAATTTGTGGCGCGAATGGGATCAGTGAAGGATTACCGGAGGTCTTTGCTGGATCGACTCTACCGAAATTGCGACCCGATGGTGGCTTAATTATTCTTTATGGTGGTGGAGCGGCAGGTCTTTTCTCTGCAACTATAGGTGGGTGGCTCTCGGGCGATAAGGGAAGCAGCTATCAAACAAGGGAGATAACTTTATGACAACTAGTGTTCTTGACCCTACTAATGAGCAAACTCCTGAGCACCGTGAAAGAGCACAAAGGATTTCAAGCCTGCAGGGGGCAACCATAGGGCTGCTAGATATTAGCAAACCTCGCGGAGATGTCTTTTTGGATACCATTCAGTCTCTTCTAGAAAAAAAAGGCGCTACTGTTCTCCGCTACATCAAACCTACTTTCACGAAACCTGCTCCAGTGGACCTTCGTCATGAGATTTCAACTACATGTGACGCAGTTATTGAGGCATTAGCTGATTGAGGAAGTTGTACGACGTGCAGTGTGCACGACATAAGTGACCTTGAGAGGCGAGGAACCCCGGGAGTGTTCGTGGCATCTGCCCCTTTTGTTTCTGCTGCTGAATCCCAATCCAATGCGCTCGGCTTTCCACCTGCAGGAATATTTACGGAACACCCCATACAAGATAGAACTGATAAAGAGATGAAGGCTCTCGCTGAGGAGATATTTGACGACCTTGTGAAGCAGCTACTTGCGTAATGGACGGCTTGCCTTTTTCATCTGTAGCGAAAAGTTTCCCTTTCGGTCGATTCTGATTTCTTGTGCTCCTAAAAATTGAGCGAGATTAGCTAATTCTGCATATGCCTTCTGTGCCGTGTCTTGCGTTTCTGCCTTTCTTTCGCTGAAAGAAGCTTTTATCTGAAGCGTACTTTCATCTCTAATGTTTCTAATATCAAACCTTCCTACAAATCGGTCACCAACTAGTAGGGGTAGGACGTAATAACCGAATCGGCGTTTTGATTCTGGCATATACATCTCGAGCTTGTATTGAAAATCGAATAGGCGTTCTAGCCGTTTCCGGTTCCAAACGATTGGATCAAAAGGAGAAACTAGGGAGCAACCATTGGAGGATTCTGGTATTGAAATCTCTGGAGAGATATAGGCTTCTTGTTTCCATGATTCCACTTGAACTTTTTCCAGCTGATGATTCTCTACAAGGTCCTCTAAAGCTTGTTTTGCTTCTTTTGTTGGCAATCTGAAATAGTCAATCAGGTCTCGTGCTGTTGCTGGTCCATATGCTTTAGCTGATCGAAGAAGAAGATTCATCAGAGACTCATGTTCAGTTGGGGTCGCAATATTGAGGATTCTTGATGGAACTATCCGATCCAAAAGGTCAAATTGCTTTTCGAAGTTGGGTCCGCGCCGTATTCCAACTTCTCCTATGCGATAAAGCCAGTTCAACGCAAGTTGGCCTTTGGATCTTGGCCCCCAGCCTGTATGTTCCCTAGGTTGGGGGTCAGATAGGTTCTTCGCTTCAAGCGGACCCTTGAATTCAATCTCGCGAAGAACTTTTTTGATATACGAAGGCTCCTCTATTGCTAAACGGTAAAGACCTTTCCATGTATCACCATTGGCGGCTCGTTCCTTGTTGAAACGAAAATAAGGTTCTATTTCGACTGGAGCTATTGACGCTTCATGGGCCCAAAGCTCATACCATTCGTCATCTCGGTAAGCTATTTCTTCAAAATGTTTTTGACGGTACGGTCCCAGCCTCGAAAAGAAAGGCAGATATTGCGTTCTAACTACCACCGGGACAGCATCGAGTTGGACAAGCTCCATTGTTTTCATACATTGACGCAAGTGCTTCCGCCCTATCTTCCCATCTGGCCGCTTCCCTGCTAGGCCTTGAGCAGCTAAAGCAAGACGTCTTGCCTCGAGGATGGAAAGGGAACTCACCCGAAGAAAACTAGCAGTGTTAGATTATGATGGCAGCCCATATCCTTCCGTGTCGTTATATTCGACTAACCCGTCTTTGATAAGTCCTGCTGCAACTCGCCTGCACCTTTCAGGGTCGCCGTTCCAGCCCATCACTTCCTCAAGCTCAGAAATAACCACTCTTCTGCTGCGTAAAGTATTTACCAATTTTCCTCGGCCTTGGCGGTCGGACCCTTCAAAACTCTGACTCATGCTACTAGATGAGGTTTTTTTCTTAGCGGGATCAGGGCCTTCCCCTTTCCATAGACAATAGTTTTTCAGTGGGCACCTGTCGCAGTCTGGGGATCTTGACCCACATACTTCAGATCCGAGATCCATTAACGCCTGATTCCAAATCCATCCCTCCCCAGTTGGAACAAAGTTATCTGCTGCTATTTGCATCTCGAGAGGGCTTAGCATCTTGCCTATAACTCTTGAAATTATCCGATTAATGTTTACATCGACGACGCCGACGTCTTGCTCGAATGCAAAGCACAATATAGCGCGAGCCGTGTATGGGCCTATCCCTGGGAGTTCTAGCAGTTCATTTAAGGTATTAGGGACTTTACCACTGTGTGTTTCGACTATCAGCTGAGATGTTCGGTGGAGATTAATTGCTCTTTTGTTGTAACCTAAGCCCTCCCATTCTTCGATTATTGATGATGGCGGAGCCTCTGAGCATTTTTGGGGAGTTGGGTATTTCTCTATAAAGTGCTGATACTTCGGTATTACTCTGTTGACTTGTGTTTGCTGAAGCATGAGTTCTGAAACCATAACTAACCATGGGTCACGGGTTTGCCGCCATGGAAGGTCGCGTGAGCTTGTCTGCCACCATTGGATCAGTGCTTTTTGCTGTTCAGTGTGGTCCACGGTACTAAGGTACCTCTAGAATTGAAGTGCAGGCCAATGAGTGCGTCAGCAGAAACAGAACCCAGAGATGTACCGCTCTTTTAAATTTCTTTCGATCTCAACCATTTTTTCTATTGTTTTTATTGTTTTTGCTACTCCGTGTTTCAGTGATGAAACGCAGGAGCCCCCATCAAGTGTTGAGATAATTAAGGTTGATGACGGGTCTGGCATAATTCCTAAGCCTGGTTCGGGAAGTGCTCCATCAAGTCCAACTGATAGGGGTGGTGCTTTACAGTTGGCTCTTTTGGGGCTGCTGGTTCTATTCCCAGTTATTGCTATTGCAAGCGTTCGCCGTCAGGCTAGGAGAAACCGAAGCTCTGCTAATGCATGAGCAACGGTGTTATTCTTTCTTTATTTGATAATTTCCCCCAAGCTGGTTCAGCACGTTTGAGGTCTCATCTATGACATCTTGATAAAAGCTGCGGAGGTTAGAGCTTATTTGTTCGTCTTCTACTACTCGGGATAAGGGAACGATTGTGAAATCTGATCGGTCAACTCGTGTTGGTTCGAATGTTAAGCTTTCCACCTTGTAGCCCTCTAAATCTGTCCCGACTACATCAACGTATATCATCACACCATTCTGGGATGCGGCTGGGCAACAATTAGCTGATTGATTGGATAGGAAGTTTCCAAGGCCATATATGACGTATTTGTCATTAAAGACCCCGACAGGTTGTATAACGTGGACATGAGATCCAACTATCAGGTCAATATTAGGCGAATTTAATAGCGACTCTGCAAGATTTGTTTGGGCTTCACTGGGATTCACTTGGTATTCATTTCCCCATTGGACGCTAAGGATGATGAAGTCAACACCCGCTGACCTCATTCTTGCTGCCTCGCTAAGTATTTGATCTTCGTCGATTACATTTACGAGGTATGGTTCATCTGCCGGAAGAACAAATCCGTTTAGCCCATACGTATATGACATGTGACCTATCAGAATTCCGTTTGTGGTATACAAGGCTGGCGTTTGCTGTTCTTCAGCGCTTCGAGCCATCCCAGCCCAAACGAGATCCGCTTTTTCAAGCTGAGTAATTGTTGACCTAACGCCGCTTGGCCCTTTATCCATGGAATGGTTGGAGGCTGTGGAACAACCGTCATACCCTACTTCTTTCAAGTTCTCCGGTAGCTCTTGTGGGGCATTAAAAATTGGGTAGCCGGATAGTGACAGATTGTCAGATGAAACAGGGGTTTCCAGGTGGCATATAGCCAGATCGGCTTCTTCGAGCAAAGGCTTGACTTGAGCGAACATGGGAGTGTAGTCGTGCGTTCCGAATGAGCCTGTGTTGTAGTCAGCTCTTTGAATCACTGGCCCGTGGCTTAAAATGTCCCCCGTGAATACCAGGGTGGCTTTTTTGGGGGGCGTAGGAGTTGGGATTGGAGTTGGGATTGGAGTTGGAGTTGGCGTTGGAGTTGGAGTTGGCGTTGGCGTAGAAGTCGGTTCGCTCACTGGCGTTTCGCCCTCTACCGCCTCGGTAGGTTTGCTTTCATTCTCAGACATAAGCACTGGAGCATCAGGATCACTTTGAAGAAATTGAAATACAAACAACGTCGCTACACCAGAAATAATTGCAAGAAATAGGAATATCAAAGACTTCTTTTTCATAGATACTCTTCCTTGCCTATTTCAAAGCACTCTTACAACTCTCGAATCCATAGAATCATAATCTTAAGAAATTGCAAATATCTCTAGCCTAATGTGCGTATAGTTCCACAGCTGATGGCCTTGTGCGCTAGTTTGATATCCGTGACTATATCGCCAGATGCAAGCATCCCTCTGAACCGCTTAGAGGGGCCGTCTCGTTCATTGAGAGAATGGGTAACGACCTTTCATTTACTTTTAGTGGTGGTAGATCCTTATACGCATGAAAGTTCTTGGATCGTTGAGACCGCCGGTCGCATCCTGCGTTCCTTTAAAGAGGCTGACTGCCGGGGTGCTTGGATGGTTCTTGGAAACGAGGAACATTCGAAAGAGTTTCTTGGCCCATGGGCTTCAGAGATATTAACTTTCGTGGATCCTGATCTATCTTTCGCTCGCGCTCTACAACTTGAAAAGACACCCGCTTTGCTTCATTTTGACCAAAGCCCAAAGCTTGTTGGAAGCGCTGAAGGGTGGAATCCAACCGAGTGGAAAGATATCGCAAGCAACCTTGCAGATGCTATGAGCTGGTCGAAGCCAATTATCCCGAATAGTGAGGACCCTAGCCCATACGAGGGTGTGTCTGTAAGCCTCTAGCTGACTTCTTTCCCTAGACTTTATCGAATTCGATGTGCAGCTCTTTCATGGGTCGGAGAAAGAAACTAAATTTGTGGGGCTGGTCATCTAATGGTTCTACCAATCGAATATTTTCCATGCGGTCAAGAATCGCCGTGAAGGCCGACATCAGTTCAGCTCTCGCAAGCGAAGCCCCAAGACAAAAATGGCTTCCTAATCCGAATGCCACATGCTTATGAAGGTCTTCGCGCGTGATATCGAATTCATCAGGATCTTCAAAGACTTCGGCATCCCGATTGGCTGCAGCAAACCTTGGCATAACAGCTGAACCTTCGGGTATTGAGGCACCCCCCAATTCAGCAGGGCATGCCGCTGTCCTCCAAAGCCCAGCTACTGGACTATCAAATCTTAGGCTCTCTTCAATAAAGTTTTTCTGGAGAGATCTGTCCTCTATCAACATTTGCATCTGATCTGGATACCGCAATAGAAGCCACATCGAGGTACTTAAAGCTGCCGTAGTAGTTTCGAATCCACCTGTAACTAGCTGGTGCATTAAATCTTGAAGTTCCTCCATCGTAAATGGCTCATCTTCTTGATGAGCATGTACCAGTGCAGAAATTAAGTCATCTGTAGGTTCTTTCCTGCGTTTTTCAAATTCTCGAGCAAGATGGTGCTGAGCTTCCACTTCATATTCCGCTTGCACTACCGCTTCTTCTGGAGAAAGTGGTCGCTGTGACATAGCTAGCATGGCATCCGCCCATTTCTTAAAGGTCTCATACTCTTCAGCGGGAAGCCCTAGCTGTTCACAAATGAATATCCCAGGCAAAGGTAGAGCAAATTCAGAGACGAATTCGCAGTGACCTCTATCAATGAACTGATCAATCAAACCATGAGTTATCTCGTCGATACGAGGAATCATTCCCTCTACCGCGCGTCTTGTGAAAACCCGCCCCAGTATTTTTCTATAATGGCTGTGCTCCGGAGGATCAGTTCGTTGGAGTGTCCGTCCCTTGACCCAACCCTTTTCCTCAAATACCTGAGCATGAGCTTTTGATGCCTCATTAAGTCCTCCTGCGCCCGTACCTGGGCGGCTGGAATAAATCGATGGGGTCGTTAATACCTCTCGAACATCTTCATACTTTGTGACCATATACAGCCCATTCTCTGGGACTTTATAGACAGGGCACTTCTCGTGAAGGGTCGCATACGCCTCAAATGGGTCATCTTGCACTACAGGATCTAGGAAACTTTCGTCCAACTCAAACGATTCATTAGCCATAAAAATTACATTAGCATTATTTATCTGCCATGCCTTATCCGCTAAACCTTGACAAGGCCACTGGCTCCATCGTGCTCTATGCTTTCTTGAAAGGAATTGGAGTTGGAATGAAGATTCGGATCGGATTTGGATTAGGGACTAGGTCTAGCGCTACCGACCCCAAAACCCTCGGGGAATTGGCAACTTCTTTAGAAAAGCTTGGCTTTGATTCGCTTTGGTTTTCAGAGCGTGTCTCAGGAACAGGATTAGATCCGCTAGTGGCCATGAGTTGGATAGCAGCCAGGACAGAGAAGTTGAAATTCGGGCCATCTGTGATGGTTCTACCTGGACGCAATCCCGTTCTACTAGCAAAATCATTTGCTAGTCTCGATAGGGTTTCAAACGGTCGAGTACTCCCAGCCTTTGGATTAGGAGCTGTGAATTTAGCAGAACATCAGGCATTCGGAGTTGAGAGAAAAGATCGTTCACCCTGGTTCGATGAAGCCCTACCACTCATGCGCCGTTTATGGGAAGAGGATAGTGTCAGCCATAGTGGTAAACGATTTCAACTAACTGATGTTCGAGTCAAGCCAAAACCAATTCAAAAACCTCTAGATATTTGGCTCGGTGGTATCGCCCCATCTGAATTAAAACGAGTGGGTCGCTTAGGAGATGGCTGGCTCCCTAGCTTCTGCACTCCAAACGATATCGCTGAAGCTATACCTAAAATTGATAGGTACTCTATTAGTGCTAATCGAGAAGTCATCGATAGAGAACACTTTGGTGTCCTAATCATATATACACCTGACGGTTCGATTCCCAAACAGATCGTTCAAGCAGTTCAAAGTAGAAGACCAGAGATTAAAGCAGAAGAGATCATTGTTCAAAATCGCAAAGACCTGCCAACACGAATACAAGAATTTATCTCAGTTGGAGCAAGTAAATTTATACTTACTCCATATGTTGAACCAGAAGATTGGAAGCAAGAACTTAGTTCCTTAGCGGAGGAGACTCTCCACCTTCAGAATTAAGCCTGCTGGCTTTATGACAGAGCGTGACTTAGATCCTCTAGAAGGTCAGCAGTTGTTTCAATTCCTACGGATAGCCTAATTAACGAATCATCAACTTCAAGTGGAGAACCTTCTGCTGAGAGATGAGTCATTGCAGCTGGAACTTCNATTAGTGACTCTACNGCTCCAAGTGATTCGGCTAGNGTAAACAACNTNGTGCTACCTGCTANCATGCGAGCAGCTTCAGCACCACCATGAACAGTGAATGAAACCATGCCACCAAATTTTTTCATCTGCTTCTTCGCTATATCATGAGTTGGNTGGCTTTGAAGGCCAGGGTAAAGCACATCGGCGACTTTCGGATGGCTTTGGAGAAATGTGACAATACTTTCAGCATTTTCACAGTGCCGATCCATTCGAACTGAAAGAGTTTTAACGCCTCGAAGAAGCAGATAGCAATCCCATGGTGCTGGTACAGCTCCTATTGCATTCTGAAGAAACCCGATCTCTTGGTCTAGTTCTGGAGAATTCGTTGCGATAAAGCCTCCAACTACATCCGAATGGCCACCAAGATATTTTGTTGCTGAGTGCACTACAAAGTCAGCACCATGTATGAGTGGTTGCTGAAGATAAGGAGTAGCGAATGTATTATCGACTACGCACCAAGCGCCGATGGAATGCGATACTTGCGAGAGCATTTGGATGTCAACAACGGATAGCAGAGGGTTTGATGGGGTCTCAGCCCAAATAATTCGAGTTTTATCAGTTACACAGTTTTCGATATTTTCTTTTTTTGACAAATCAGCTGCGGACCAGGTCACTCCCATGCGCGTGAGGACTTTAGAAATTAATCGGAAGGTTCCACCATATGCATCATTCCCCATAACAATGTGATCGCCGGGATTCAGGAGCCTCAAAATAGTATCTTCAGCTGCCATACCACTAGCAAATGCTCTTCCGTACTCCGCTCCTTCTAGGGCTGCGACGCTAACTTCCAAAGCATCTCTTGTGGGATTTCCTGTTCTCGAATACTCATACCCTCGATCTTTACCGACTTCGTCCTGTTCNTANGTNGTNGTTTGGTAGACCGGAACAGTTATAGCGCCAGTTNGNGGGTCAGGTTTTTGGCCGGCATGTATTGCTCTGGTTTCAAATCCCCATCGGTCATCCATATTCTCTTTAGCCATTTTCTATCTCTCCAGATTTTCCAAATACGACATTACATCGGATGCTGAGACCACCGAAGAAGGGCGCCCTTTATCCATGACCAAAAGAGTACGTTCTTGTTCGAGCTTAATTAAAACAGATCCTACAGATTCACCAGACCCAACGAAACTCATACGAGGCCCCATCACTTCTGAGCATTTCATTGTTAAAACATCTTCCTCGAACGCTTTAGCTTGCAAATGTTCTTCATCAATTGTTCCTTTGATTTCTGCCGCTGAAAGTGGAAGAGATCCTTGTGCAACGATAATTCTTGATAAGTTGCATTCTCGCAGGAGCTCTATAGCTTTACTCACGGGGTCATCAGGTTGAACGTAAATTAGGTCGGAAATTGAATCTTTCTTGTATTCGAGAACATCTTGGATCTTTGGTCCTTCTTCGATAAGGAACCCATACTCCGTCATCCATTGATCATTAAANATCTTTGAAAGATACCCACGTCCTGAGTCAGGTAACAGGACAACAACTAGGTCATCTTTNGTTAGTTCAGCCGCCACTGTTATAGCTACATCCACTGCTGTGCCGCATGAGCCTCCAATGAGGAGACCTTCTTCTCTTGATACCTGACGAGTTCGATAGAAGGACTGGGCATCGCTGACAGGTACTACTCTATCGATGAGTGAAGGATCATATGTTTCTGGCCAGAAATCTTCTCCTACTCCTTCGACAAGGTATGGCCTACCNTCCCCTCCGCTATAGACAGAACCCTCTGGGTCAGCAGCAATAATTTGGACATTTGGATTTTGCTCTTTGAGGTATTTCCCTACTCCACATAGGGTNCCTCCTGTTCCAGCCCCAGCAACAAAGTGCGTCACTGTTCCNTTCGTCTGTTCCCAGATCTCTGGCCCCGTTGTTAGATAATGGGACAATGGGTTGACTGGGTTGCTGTACTGGTTNGGCCTNAAAGCACCCGGACGTTCATTCACTAGCCGTTCGGCAGTGGAGTAATATGACCTTGGGTCGTCTGGTGCTACGTCAACAGGNCAAACAATTACTTCAGCACCATAGGCCTTTAGTAGATCAACTTTTTCTGGACTTACTTTGTCTGTCATTACGAAAATACAGTCGTATCCTCTTTGNGCAGCAACTATCGCAAGGCCAACGCCGGTATTTCCAGACGTCGGTTCGATAATTGTTGANCCTGGTCTAAGAAAGCCTTCTTTTTCTGCGGCGTTTATCATTGCTAGAGCTGGTCGATCTTTTACGCTTCCACCAGGATTCGTAGTCTCAACTTTCGCTACGACTGGACATGCAATACCCTCTGTGACACGGGTTAGGCGNACCATGGGGGTTCTGCCGATAAGGTCGAGGACTGAATCTGCAATATCCATATATTGACCATAGTGCGGAACCTTTAGTCTCCCACCAAAAATATCGACTTGAAAAAATGAACAACGACACAAAACTTCAATCAAAACGTACTGGACCTGTTAAGTTGGCTGTTGAACCAGAGAATTGGCGTAAAGAGAAGCTCGTCCATGCGGTTATCCGAGNAGGTGCCTCTGTTAGTCCTATCGAAGAGGCTTCTGGGCTTATTTGGGCAGACCCTAGCCGNCCCGAGTTACTTCCTGAATTACTTGCGTCTAATTTAGAGTGGGTACAGCTTCCATTTGCGGGCATTGAATCATTTCTTCCAATGCTAGATGACCNNAGANTATGGACTTGTGGAAAGGGCGTATATTCACAACCGGTTGCGGAACANGTTCTGGGGTCGATTCTTGCATTNAAGCGTGGATTTATAACTTACGCTAGGAAAAAGGAATGGAGCGCGCCGGTCGGCGAGACTCTGTTCGGATCTCATGTTGTCATTCTTGGAGGAGGCGGCATAGCGAATGATCTGCTTCCCTTGTTATCTGCTTTTGATTGCGAGACAACCGTTGTTAGGAAGTCAGAAGAGAAAGTTTCTAACGCAACCNACACAGTTTGCCTTGAGGATTTACCCAATATTCTTCCGTCGGCTGATGTTGTTGTACTTGCACTTGCCTTAACTCCGGCAACTACCGGGGTCGTGGATGCTTCTTTTTTGGAGATGATGTCTGAAACAGCAGTTCTTGTGAACGTTGCACGTGGGAAGCATATTGTGACTGCTGATCTTGTAGAAGCTCTTCAGTCTCGTCAAATCTTCGGAGCGGTACTAGATGTTACAGATCCTGAGCCGCTTCCANATAACCATGTTTTATGGGAGTTGGAGAATTGNCTNATTACGCCNCATATTGGCAATACGCCTGAAATGGGNATTGAACTATTNGCTTCAAGGGTAGAAGAAAATGTTCGAAGATANATATCGGGCGATTCGTTACTAGGCGAACTGGANTTAGAGCTTGGCTANTGATTTGGCTCTTGGATTAGCGATTCGAAAACCATATAGCCGCCAACGTTTCTTAATATTCGTAAAGTACGTTTAGTAACTGCTTGCGTACCTTCGAACTTAATGAGCCCCGAAGGTACGTTAAAGGATTCAAAAGATTTGATTGTTTCTGCCACTACCCTGCTATCAGTCGTTCCGGCAAAGTTCACAGCCTGAAACCATAATTCTGCAAGGTCAGCGCCTAGGATAAAGCGGCCGCTTGCCGGAGGAATTCCATCGATATTCTGAAAGTATACTGCNGCCTGATTAGCNCCCACGTACGGGTCATCTCCTCTCGTGCCAGCAAATGAAACCATCCTAAAATCTCCTAAATTCGGGATGTCAGAAGTGAAGAATGAGGCGCTATCCAGTGATGGTCCCGCAACTATCGGGGTCAGCCATCCTGCTCCTCGGATTAGTTGTAAGGTNAGNACACCTACCCTATTGGTGGCACATACCGCTATTGCGTCTACATCAAGTGAACCTAGCCTGTCGGCTGGGCCNATTACAGATGGCGCCGTTACCATGTTGACTGCTGACTCTACAGTCGATGTGCCCCCTAAATTCCGCCATCTATCTCGAAAAGCAATGCATTCTTGAATTGTTTCCGGAACAGTATCGTCCCAAAATATTGCAGCTGTTCGGTCTCCCTCTCCCCAAAGGTGGTCNGCGAGCTGNGCCCCATAGGCTTTCGGTCGAGTAACCATAGAGAAAGCAAGAGTGTCGACCTCNCCCAANCCCCAGTCTTCTTCAGAAGCGCAAGGAGATATTAAGAGAACCTCGGCCTCTTTAGCTTGCCTGACTGCTGGTGCCGCAAAATCTAATTCACATGTGACAACAAGAAGTTGAACACCTGATTTGATNAGCTTCTCTGCCGCACCGTTGATTACTGACAGCCTCGATTCGCCATTTTCGCGAAGAACTTCGATNCTTTTACCTAAGAGNCCTCCCTGCCGATTATATTCTTCGATCATCCCCACAAACGCAACTCCGGGTTGGCGGTCATATGAAGACATGATGTTCTCTTCATCGATAATGACTCCAACCCGAATCACATCCTCATCTTCGATAGCCTCGACTATTACCTCTTGNGTTGNTGNNCCAGTCTCAATTTCACTCGAAGAAGGCGTTTCAGCTTCTACAGAAGTTTCTGCATCTTCTACCTTTCCATCATTGGTGTTTGAGCAAGAGATGAGGCATAAAGCTAGAAGACTTGCAGTTAAGCAGCGTTGCAAATAGTGCATTGGATANATGCTAGCTAGCTTCTATGAAAACTCNTGGCCGGNCTAAGCATGAATGTTAAATCGCTTGNAGGTCACGTAGTTCACCGATCTGTTCCCACGTATAACCAAGTTCTAAAAGAACTTCTTCTGTATGTTGTCCTAGTTCAGGAGCCGAGGCAGAGGGAGAAGTTGGGGTGTCTGACATTTTGATTGGAGAACCAACGACTCTTCTTGTTTCTCCGTTAACGTCCTCTAGCTCTACGATGTAGTTGTTAGTTGTGACCAGCGGGTCAGATGCTGCTTGTGCATAATCATTAACTGGGGCGTAACGAACTTCAATACGATCCAAAATTGCAGCCCACTCATCAGTAGTTTTAGCTTTAAANCCATCAGNTAGNAGTCTAAAAAGTTCCTGCCTTATCTCTGTAGTGTANATAATAGGCGCAAAGCGNTCATCTTCTATNAGCTCTGGNACCCCTGCAGCTTCGTANAGGGCTTGTCTTTTATCTGGAAGAACACCAACCAAGGCTATATGGCCNTCAGCTGTTTCAAGAATTCCATAGGCCATTGGTAATAGCGGGTGNCCTCCGTTGCTACGACCTGGAACTTTTTCGGTCATTAAATACGCTGTATATTCAGATGCCTGTGCATAGATCTGNCCTCCNAGTAGAGAAACATCTACCCTTTGTCCTTTGCCAGTTACATTNCGNGAGAAAAGGGCCGCAAGAATACCCACCGTCATATTCATGCTCCCAATATGGTCAGCTATGGTTGCACCAACTGGTGTAGGAGGTTCTCCATCAGAACCTGTAGTGCTTATGAGCCCTCCAGCAGCTTGCCCTGCAAGGTCAGCTCCTTCTCGGTCTGCCCCTTTCCCTTCAGGTCCAAATGTTGAACCCATTGCGTAAATGAGGCCAGGGTTTGTCTTGCTTAATTCTTCATAGCTCAGCCCCCAAGCTTCAAGTGTTCCGGGTTTAAAGTTCGCGACTAAGACATCAGCAGCATCAACCAGCTTTCGAAAGATATTCGCTCCTTCAGTGATACGAAGGTCAATAGTTATACTTTTTTTCCCACGGTTACAAGCTTCAAAATAGGGGGTCCGCAAGTCCTCCATTGAGATAGGTATCCACCTTGCCATATCACCAAGTCCCGGAAGTTCAACCTTTATGACCTCAGCCCCTAGATCTCGAAGAGTCTGACCTGCTTGAGGGCCTTGAACCAGTAATCCCACATCTACAACTCTTATACCTTCTAACGCCCCCATAAAGTACCCCCTTAATGATTGGCATATCATCTACTAGGAACTTACTCCAGATCTCAAAAGAAGAAGAAATAGAGTTAAGATTTGCTAGATAGACGGGAATATCTTTCTTGGGTCGCACTTTACACCTGACTTTGAGTATTCTCGCCCAATAGGACGCAATAACTATGAAAGAGGAATCATGAGCAAACTAGTTGAAGGAAAAGTTGCCCTAGTTACTGGAGCGGCTGGTGGTATAGGTCGTGAGCATGCGTTGATGCTGGCTTCACACGGAGCGAAGGTCGTTGTAAATGATCTTGGTGGTGACCGCCATGGAATAGGTGAAGACCTTTCTGCTGCTCAAAAAGTCGTGGAAGAAATTAAGTCATTCGGTGGAGAGGCAGTAGTCAATGGCGGGAATGTAGCTGATTTTCAAGCAGCAAAGGAAATGATCGACCAAGCTGTTGATACTTTCGGAGATCTCAACATCGTCATCAACAATGCTGGAATCCTTCGAGATCGAATGCTCTTTTCTCTTAGCGAAGATGACTGGGATGCGATTATGAGCGTGCACTTAAAAGGGACTTTCGGCCCATCTCACCACGCGGCAGTTTATTGGCGCAATCAAGCGAAAGCAGGTGAGGAAACCTTCGGAAGAATCATTAACACTTCATCGCCCTCAGGCATCTACGGCAATATAGGACAAAGTAATTACGGAACTGCGAAAGCAGGTATTGCCGCATTCACGGTTATAACAGCGATGGAGTTAGCGAAATACAATGTCACGGTGAATGCGCTTGTCCCTGCGGCCTTGTCAAGAATGACTGAAGATCTGGTGGGAATGGATGGCCTAACTGATGAGCAGAAGGAAGCAATGTCTCCAAGGTGGCAAGCAGTTACAGCAACATGGCTTTGTAGTGAGGAAGCAAGTAACGTGACCGGTCGACTATTCGATATTAGAGGAAATCAGTTGGGAATTGCGGAAGGATGGACTTTAGGGCCAAGTGGCACTCAACCTGATGATCCAACCGAACTTGGGCCTCTTATGGAGGAACTAATGTCACAGGCAACACTTAACGCGAATATGGGCGGAAAACCACAAGGCGGGAATGGGCGACCAGAGAACGAAATCTAACTGATTTCTTCTAAAGGGGTTAACAGCTCAAACCCAAGCTCGACCGCTGCTGGGATTTGCCGATGGTCAAGTGTGAGATATTTCACTGGTCGAGGAAGTCGATCAATTGCTGCGAAATGAAGCGCATCGACAAGTCTAAGACCAAATCTGGAACCTAATTGAGAAGCGTGGCTAATACAACGACCATCTAGAGGAACAACATGAAAAGAGTCCCAATCGGTATTGAATCGGCTTGATAATTCCATATTTTGAGATGGAGAGATAGACGCCCGATGTAACGTAAGTAGGACTTCAGCTCGAACGAGCTCTGAAGCACACCAGATATTGGCTCTCTCCATTTCCGTAAGAACTAATTCTCTATGATTGCCAGGAAGATATCTAAGCGCTAGAGCGGAGGTGTCTATAGCTAGGATCATGGGCCGCGCAACTCCTGAATAATACGGTCCGCCGATACGTCGATCGGTATTTGCGAAAGTTGAGCCCTTTTGGGTTGACTTATATTTTTAGGACGTTTGACAAGTCCTAAAGCCACGAGGTCCTCCAAACTTGGTTCCCCTTCAGGCTCCAAGGGTCCGATTTGGGCTATAGGACGCCCATCGACTGTCACGATCAGACGGTCACCGGCTTCAGCCCTTTTAAGATGTGTAGCTAGTTCCGCCCGAAGGTCTCTTACACCAATATGGCCATGGTCATCCATCAGACAAGAATAGCAGATTGTGTACTCATGCGTACATATCTTAATGTTGCAAACTCTACCCCCTCGCCTATGCTTGTAGGAATCGAGCTAGTACGCCTCGAGAATTAATTGACTGGAGCCAAAATGAACTTCGCCTTTTCAGAAGAACAAGAAACCCTTCGAGAATTTGTCCGAAATTTCTTAGAGGAAAAATCATCCGAAGCGTCTGTCCGTGAGCAAATGGAGACCGATAACGGATTCGATGCTGATGTTTGGCAACAGATGAGTGAACAAATGGGACTTCAAAGCCTCATCATCCCTGAAGAATTTGGCGGACAAGGTTTCGGCTACGTAGAGCTTATAGTAGTCCTAGAAGAAATGGGAAGATCACTACTTTGCGCACCCTTCTTCTCAAGTGTTGTCCTTGCAGCAAACACTCTCATCCACAGCGGCGACGAATCGGCAAAAGCTGAACTGCTTCCCCAAATTGCCAGTGGAACTATAGCAACGCTTGCATTTACGGAAGAAAACGGGAAATGGGACCAAAGCGGAATCACAATGCAGGCAAGTGAATCAGATGGCGGATATACGCTAGACGGTTCAAAAATGTATGTCCTAGATGGAAATACAGCTGAAATTATCCTTGTAGCTGCTCAAACCGCAAATGGCATAAGTCTCTTCAATGTTAACGCCGAGGCTGAAGGGCTAACGAGGACCTCACTTGCAACAATGGATCAAACGAGAAAACAATCAAAGATCGATTTCTCTGGCACACCGGCGACACTCATAGGAGAAGAAGGTAAAGGCTGGGACATACTGTCTACGGTATTGGACCTTGCTGCTGTGGGTCTCGCTGCAGAGCAAGTAGGCGGGGCTCAAATGTGTTTAGATATGGCAGTAGAATATGCCAAGGTTCGCGTTCAATTCGGCAGACCAATTGGTTCTTTCCAAGCCATTAAGCACAAATGCGCGGATATGTTGCTTGAAGTAGAGTCAGCCAAGTCAGCGGCTTACTACGCCGGGTGGTGCGCAGCCGAGATGAACGACGAGCTCCCCTCAACCGCTAGTCTTGCAAAAGCCTATTGCTCAGAAGCCTACTTCCATGCGGCCGCGGAGAATATACAAATTCATGGTGGCATCGGTTTCACCTGGGAGCACCCTGCGCACCTCTACTTTAAGCGAGCCAAAAGCTCGGAACTTCTCTTTGGAGATCCCACATACCATCGAGAGTTACTCGCTCAGAGGATAGGCATATAAATTCATCGATTAACCGCACTCACCAAACTGATTTCGGTAGCGCGGGTAACAACACGATAGTCTGTTAACAATGAGGGTAGCTGTTACTGGTGGTACCGGATTTACCGGTGGTCACACTTTGAAGAAATTAATCGATGCTGGCCATGAACCAGTTGCTCTTGTACGGAGTGCAGAAAAGTTAGAACGGGTTGCCGAGCTACACCAAATCCCTCAGATCAGTCATGTCATAGGTGACGTGTCAGATATTCATGCTATTTCATCATTACTCGAAGGGTGTGACGCGGCTATGCATATAGCTGCGGTAACAGGAACTCAAATTCGAAAAATCCCTTCTCTTAAAGCGACAAATATTGAAGGCACCCGAATAGTTCTCGAAGAGGCAGCTAAAAGACAGATGGATCCGATTGTGTACGTATCGTCCCAGAGTACTTTGCACCCACCTCCAGAAGATCACTACGTAGCTAATGGGCCCCTTTCAGACGATCCGATTGGAGTTTATGCGCAGTCAAAAGTCGAGGGTGAACGTTATGCTCGCGACCTGCAAGCTAGAGGATACCCAGTTGTTATCGTTTGGCCTTCAGGAATTGTTGGACCAAACGATGTTGGAATAAGTGTTGCTGCTAGCGGCATAGCCCGCCTCCTGAGCGTTCCAATTCTCCCCCTTCCAAAAACGGGAGGGATTTTGATGCATGATGTTAGGGACCTTGCGGAGGTTCTTGCACGTTGTATAGAAAGCGGCCGAGGCCCCCGCCACTATGGTGTTTTCGGCCACTTTTATAATTGGGACGAAACCAGAACGCTACTGCATGATATGACTGGGAAAAAAATACGGACGCTTCAATTCCCTGACAATCTATTCCATGGCTTAGGACACATAGGTGATCTGTTTGATCTGCTTCATCTCCCATTTCCGCTTGATTACTCCACTGCTCAATTTATGACTGGACTCCGACCAGGAGATGACCTCCACACTCGGGATGAATTCAATATCGATTGGAGGCCACTAGAGGAAAGTTTCTTTGATACTCTTCAGTGGCTGGTAGAACAAGGACACTTAAAGTCTCGGAAAGTGCCTTCATTGCGCTAGCCCTAGAAGGGCTTACGAATTGTCAGTTTCAACAATTTCTAGAACTCGATTGAAGACATCTGGCTGTGCATCTGCTGTAACTGCCCACGAAGGAATTAATGGTAATTCCATAGGGCGGGTCAGGTATTGTTCTCCGGCTGCTGTAATGGTCTGAGCGAACATTTCAACCAATTGCTCCTCCCTGTACCGGTCTACGGGGAACCCGTTCATTTCAGCATCATGAGTATAGTGATCCACAAAGTCTAGAGCTGTTCGATAGTAGGTTGCTTTAAGAGTTCTGAATATCCCTTGAGAAAAGACTTGACCTCGAATAGCTAGTTTTCGATAAATAGACTTAGTGATATCGGTCGCCATTCGATGCAAGCCGTGACTTGGATCTTGCTCTGACACTATTTGGTGCTTGTGATCATATGCATCTGCGAGGTCAACCTGGCAGACTCTTCCACTTGTGTAACGCCGATACACTTCGGAAAGCACTCCTATCTCCAAGCCCCAGTCAAATGGAATTCTTAAACCAAGGACAACATCAGCGTTCATAGCGCACTCACCGGCCAGCGGGTATCGGAAACTATCTAGGTAGCCGAGGTATTCATCTTGGCCGAGAGTTTGCTGCAGAGCCCGAATTAGCGGGGTGACTAGGAGTCTTGAAACCCTGCCATTGAATCCATCTGGGTCTGTGCGGAAATAGAAGCCTTTGGAAAAAACATACCCAAATGTTGGATTGGCTACTGGGTAAATGAGCTTGGCTAGCATATCTCTGGAATAGGTGACGATATCGGCGTCATGCATTCCGAGAACCACTCCCCTTCCAGAAGCTAGAAAATATCCCATTGCGTACCAAACGTTTGCCCCTTTCCCACGTTCAAGAGGTCCAAGATTTTGGCCAGCTAATTCTTTTTGACTTTCTTGCATACCAGGTCCATCGTTCCAGATCACCCGAGAGCGTAACTTTAATGCTTGAAGAGCATCTTTTGCTTTTTTAAATTCCTCTCGGTCAGCATTATCCAAGCCAATAATGACTTCATCAAGGTACGTGACTTTTCTTAGTTCAGAAATAATTTTTGGGATTGCCTCACCTTCAAATTCTGAGTAGAGGGAAGGTATTAATAGTGAGATTGGCCTTGTCTTAGACCAATCCAT
>PBPU01000064.1 GCA_002724825.1 Acidimicrobiaceae bacterium | reverse complement strand
TTTCGCAATCGTTCTCAACGCTCAACCCACATCAAACGTACAAATACTGGTATCACAACCAACTGACCCACAAAGCGGCCAAATAGCAGTTCAAAGCGTTTCTGACGAAGCAACTATTGCTACCACAGTCCTTACCTTTACTCCCGAGAACTGGAATATTCCCCAAAGCGTCACAGTGACCGGAGCCAATGACTTCCGTATCGATGGAGATTTACCCTTCGAAGTTACAGTCGAAATTGATCCTGCAGCTTCTGATGATGACTTTGATGCAGTGGCAGAACAGACTGTAACAGGAACAAACCTCGATGATGATGAAGCAGGATTCACAATAGAGGAAACAGAGAACGAAACGGTTGTAGACGAAACAGGTTCCACAGACGTCTTCACCGTAAAACTCATAGCCGAACCTATCTCAGATGTGATTCTAAATATCACTGTGACAGACTTTGAGGAAGCAGAAGCAACAACTTCCCTAACGTTCACACCAGCAAATTGGGACACCCCGCAAGAGGTAATAGTTACAGGCCTTGATGACCAAATAATAGATAAAACACAAATAACAGACGTCACTGTCGAGATTGATAGCCAAGGCTCTGACCAAGACTTCGCAGCAGTCGAACAGCAGAATGTACAGGTATCAATTCTAGATGACGAGCCAGATCGCGACGACGACTTCATCCTTGATGAAGAAGACCCATGTCCCGATGACCCCGACTGTGATGACGACACCATCTCAGACGGTGATGAACCAGCACCAGAATGTATAACAAACCCTGACTGCGATGGCGATACCATTGGTGACCAAAACGAACCAACGGAAGAATGTATAACCGACGCTGACTGTGACGACGACACCATCTCAGATGGTGATGAACCAGCACCAGAATGTATAACCGACCCAGACTGTGACGACGACACCATCTCAGACGGTGATGAACCAGCACCAGAATGTATAACCGACCCAGACTGTGACGACGACACCATCCCAGACCCAGACGAAGCAGCACCAGAATGTATAACCGACCCAGACTGCGATAACGACACCATCCCAGACCCAGACGAAGCAGCACCAGAATGTATAACCGACGCTGACTGCGACAACGACACCATCCCAGATAACGCCGAACCTGCGCCAAGGTGTATAACTGACGCTGACTGCGACGACGACACCATCCCAGACCCAGACGAAATCGTACTTATTTGTGCAACATCTTCTGATTGTGATGGGGATGGAATACCGGACCCACTTGAAGTAACTCTCTCATGTAGCGCAACCTCAGACTGTGACGGTGATGGAATACCTGACCCAGACGAAGTAGAACCAAATTGTGTAATCGATAGCGACTGCGACGACGACACCATCCCAGACCCGGATGAAGCAGCACCAGAATGTATAACCGACGCTGACTGCGACGACGACGGAATACCTGACCCAGACGAAGCAGCACCAGAATGTATAACCGACCCAGATCCAAACTGCGGAACCGAAACTGAAGAACCTGAAGACCTTGAACTCACTGACACAGAGGAAGAAACCACTGACACAGAGGAAGAAACCACTGACACAGAGGAAGAAACCACTGACACAGAGGAAGAGAACGTCGAATCACCAACTCCAACCCCTCAAGAGAAAACAACAGACGACAGCCCACAGAGCGACAGCTCAACAAACGTTTGGATACCCATCGCTGCTACCGCTGGGGCCATACTGCTCTTAGCTTTCTCTCGCCTATTACTGCTCGCTTATCTACGCAATAGAGACCCAATCCTTTCTCACATCGCTATTTCGGAATTTGCAGAGAACAAAGACGCTGCAGAACTATTTGAAAATTCAGTCATTATGGATACACAAGCCTTTGAGCTTCCATCTGATGCAGAAATAGATTTCCTATCGGATGAACCAGGAATCACAGACATCAAATTTACCCTCCGCACAGACTCTGGTGATATGCAGCTTGGTAGCTTAACGGCCTCATACAGTGATACGCAGAATATTCCTGCTCATAGCCTCGAACTTGACGCCCTACCTGATGTGATCAGAATTTCTGGAGTGGTTTCTGAAATAATCTGGACGATAAATGCAAAGAAGCCTCTTGGAACTAAGTTCTCGCTTGAACTCCAAGTAGCAGGAGACTGGATGGCTATCGAAGAAATTACCGAACAGACCCTGCAGATCGAACCATCAGTTGAGATGAACTTCCAAGCCCGCCTCGTTGCAATATCTCCTTTCAGAACCCGAAGAACTTCGATCAATGCACCTGTTGGAATAATCGATTTGGAAGGGTTAGGAAGCGAAACATCTCCGGAGTAGTGGCAACCTCAACTCTTACTCGGATTTCCTTCACTCAGAATTACAATTCTCACTACTTTGCGGAAGTATGAGCGCTGCCTCCGACTTTGCTCCTGAGCTATCAGTTGCGTGTGCGATTAGATGAACATAATTACTTACTCCATCGGGAAGAGAAAAGGTTGCTTGTGCCTTTCCGGATCCAGATAATTCAGAAGCCGGCACCAGTTGAGCACTAAGATCTATAACTCTCTCCTCGATCAAAACTCCTAAATCAAGAATAATCACTTCATCGTCAGGATCATCCACAACTAGTTGAATCGTTACCAAGTCAGAACGTTCAGGCATTTCAGTCCAACAGTCAAGGTCTTGTATAGATATCTTCGGAGCTTGATTTTGAACTTCTGTAACTTCAAATGGCAATGTCGGTGTTGGCTGAGCTTCAGCGCTACCAAGTTCAGGTATCGATGACTCGGGNGTTNGCGATGAGAAACCTTCTTCTTTCTGGTTTAAGGGAGTCTCTATGCGATCGCCATCGGCAAGAACAACAAAGGCAAACCCTACAGCAACACAAAAAACAAGCCCTATTGCTGTCCAGCGAGCAATATTCCTCTTTGGAAACCTTTTTTTAGGCATAATGACCTATAGTACATCATGGTTTTTATGGGATACTTCCTAGGAAGCAAAGATGACTACTGATAATCAACATCTAGCGATAGACAGAGTCCAAGAATTATTTTTCGAAGAATACGGCACTATGCCATCTGTAACCGCAAGGTCCCCAGGAAGAGTTAATCTAATTGGTGAGCACACAGATTATAACGAAGGGTTCGTTTTACCAATTGCAGTCCCGTTTGATACCGCCATCGCCGCTATCCCAGAAGATAGTTCTACCATTCGGGTTTGCTCTGAGGGATTTGGTCATACAATATTCAACCTTAACGAAGACCCTTCGCTATCACCGCTATGGGCCCGCTATTTGCATGGAGTAGGCACCTACATTAAACAAAACGGTCACCAGTTAAAAGGATGGACGGCCTATATCGCCTCAGATATACCAATCGGTGCAAACCTATCCTCATCTGCAGCACTCGAAATCGCAGCCGGCCTCATCTTTTGCTCTGTTAACAATATCGAAGCCGATATGAAGCAATTAGCTTTCGCAGGTCAATTTGCAGAGAATTCCATTTTGGGCTTGCCTAGCGGAATTATGGACCAAATGGCCTGTGCTTTCGCTGAACGCGACAGCGCCTTGTTAATAGATTGCAAAGATCTTTCTATGACTCCCGTGAAACTTCCTGAAGGTGCTTCCATTGTCGTAATGGACACAGGCACAAGAAGGGAACTTGCCGGATCAGAGTATGCCGACAGACGTCAAACATGTCAGGAAATCGCCAGAGAATTAGGCGTACCTTCCTTACGTTACGCAACACATTCACAACTCAGCCAACTTAACCCAAGCCATGGAGCAAAGTTAAAGAGAGCGAGACATGTTATAAGTGAAAATATCCGAACGAAGAAGGCAGTTGAAGTCATTAAATCTCAAAATATTTTTGAACTAGGTGAACTGATGACTGAAAGTCATCAAAGCCTCCAGTACGATTACGAGGTTTCAAGTCCTGCTCTAGATGAGATAGTACATACTGCCCTTAAATCCGAGCATTGTTATGGAGCAAGGATGACTGGAGGAGGTTTTGCTGGATGTGCTATTGCCCTAGTAAATCGTGAAATGGTCAGCCAATTCTGCGCTGAAATACTCGAGAACTACCAATCGCCTGCTTTGCAACCGGCAGAAAGCCCAACAAAGGTATTCCCTGTTAGAGCTTCAGCCGGTGCTTCGCTGATTCAATAATTCTCGTTTATCCTAAGAGGTCGAGTCCGTTTACATACCCTTCTGGACCTATGACCGCAGGAGGCAGAGATATTCCTGAAGGGTCTCCTATCTCAACGAATAGCGCTGACCCCTGACAGAGTGATGAGAGTCCGATATCTGCGTACACACATGACCAGCCATAAGAACCAACTCTTCCTCGAGTTTGACCATCATCCATCGTGGCAATAATGGTGTCAGCAGATAAGTTCTCATACCCAATTTCTTCGTAGAGGTCGTAGATATCTAGCATTGTCGCCCAGCCAAGACCGGTGAATGAAGCTTCAGGAGCATCTGGCGCATATTTCTCGAGCAATCCGTCTCTTCCATCGAATTCAGCCAAGACTTCATCAGGGGCCCAGGTTTCTCGGATTGTGTATCCCCCTTTGTGGATATAACTTCCAACCATCAATTCGCCTACTTCTGCATATATATCTTCTGTGTCACACGTAGCGCTATAGAACATCTCTTCAGCGGGAATTCCTAGTTGATTTGCTGCCCGAATGACAGGCACGCATTCATTTCCTGCGGCAAGAAGCATCACAATATCAGCGTCCGATGCCTCTGCTTGACTGACAGGGGGGATAGCATCGGTAAGTGGAATCGGAACATCAATTGATTCATATTCAATTCCGTAAGATTCAAAGATAGGCGCTAATCCTGAATCCAGGGCTGCAGTAGCGGCAGGGTTCTGGTTTACGAGGACTGCAACTTTCTTTGCTCCTAGATCTTCTGCGACAAAGCGAGCTGCAGCGGAATAAACTTGGACGCTACCACCGTTAAAGTAGCGGGCATTTGGTTGATTGTAATCAGCAGCAAATAGCGGTAGGCCGCCGATAACAGGGGTTTCTCCCATAGTTCCGTAGAAGTCAAATGCAAAAGTCCATATGTTGACCCCGTTTATAACTGAAACGAGATCACTTGTTGCGAGATCCTGGGCGCATTCTTGGGCTTTGGGAATGCTGTTCTGCAAGCAGGTCACAAGTTCGATTGGGTGGCCTCCTATGCCACCTAGCTCAGTATTAATGTAGGCGACCGCCCCTTCAATACCTAGCCTGATTTCTGGGAAGGACCCTACTGGATCATTTTCCTGGTTCAGTAGGCCTATCCGGACAGGGGGCAGTGATTCATCAGCTGCGATGGGTCCAGCCGCTTCTTCTTCGACAGTCGTTTCTTCCGGCTCTTCGTCTTCGACTGCAGTTTCTTCAGGCTCTGTCTCTTCAACAGCGGTTTCTTCCGATGCACTCGAAGAGCTATCCGAGCTGCTCTGCTGTTCCGATGCGGATGTGGATGTTTGAGCTCCATCTTCACTGTCACTACCTCCACACGCACTTGCAAATAGTGCGAGCAAAGTAAAGATTCCTATAAGAATTTTTTTCATTTCCCCCCCTAAGGTT
>PBPU01000063.1 GCA_002724825.1 Acidimicrobiaceae bacterium | reverse complement strand
TAACTGAAGATCCCCGCCATAGGCAGGATTCGTCCCCGGAGAACGAGGAACAAGCCCCGTCATCGTCCACACCTGCAACATCGCAGGAGGAGCAACGATACCACCGAACGGCCCATCCTCAGCTATTTCCGGAANCGTGTAATAGGGNTTGTGCTCCGNCATGGCATCACACCAGTTNCGNATNGTNGNNTGGTTCACNGGATCGCGGGCAACCATGGGACTTCCCGTCTTCCCAACCTGNGAACGGAGCGTCTCTAAAAATTCGTCCTTGTCAATATCATCTGCCATAACACTCGCCTCATACGCGAACCGGGTATCCCCCAAGNACAGCATAGAGTNAGAACACAGACAAATCCCCCAAACTATGCAACCAGTCCACAAAATTGGTACCTTTTGCTCTTACCCGAATCCCCTAGGAACCTGCCCGTGACCCTCGAAAACGTCCACCTACCAGAAAGCAACCTCAGAGAACTTGGCGGCTATCAAACCACCGACGGACAAATAATCAAAAAAGGCCTCCTCTACCGATGCGGACACATGTCAGAACTCACCCCAGAGCAGAAAGACATATACCGNAACCTGAAGCTTCAGACCATCATCGATCTTCGCCGCGATGACGAAGTCAAAGAACGACCGACCCCCCAATTCGCAGAAGAAATAAACAAACATATTTCCGTCTCCGATCCAGACAACGCCTTCGCTGAAGCGGCNGCGAGAGCTCATGAGCCNGATGCAGCAAGAATCATCCTCGGCGAAGCCGTCAGGTACTACACAGAAATCATCACCCACAANATTCACCGGTACATCCCAGTTATGGAATACATCTTCAACCCNGACAACTTGCCACTTCTCTTTCACTGCACCGCCGGCAAGGACCGAACTGGTTTCCTCGCAGCNGCTATCTTAAAATTCCTCGATGTGCCCGACGAGGTCGTGATCGAGGATTACCTTCTGACAAATGAACTTCTTCAGGAACGAGCTAATGAGNGNGTCNTTGTCTGGCGTGAGCGTCTCGCCGCCGAACGTGGTATCAGCGAGGACGACGTAGATCCAGAATCACTTCAGGCGCTTAAGACCTTGATGCTTACTCATAGGGATATGATCCAGGCGACGTTTAATGCTGTTGCGGACAACTACGGGACATGGCACAATCTTCGACGCGAAGCCCTTGGTGTTTCCGACGACCAGCTAGAGGTCTTTAAATCCTACGTTCTCACTGAAAAATAAGCATTCGAGCATTAGGAGCGGGGAAAATAAGGGTTCACTTTAGAAAATCTTGTTTTTGTTTGCATTTTTGNGCTGAAAATGCNAAGATCTAATTATCAACCAACCGTATGGTTGGTCATNAAGCACACGGGGAGCGCATATGCGAACACTTGATTTTTCAGGTTTAGCAAGTCCACCCCGCGTCAGCGTGCTCGGAGAAACAGCCTCAGTGTTTTACGCCCGACATTGGTTAAATCAAATCGGGATAGAAACCTCCACTGCAGAGGATTCTCAAGTCATCGTTGAAGCTGGTCGTCCTGCCGGTCCATCCCCTCTGGACCCCCCGATCGGCGGGATCACCAGAATCACCCTATGGGACTTCCAACAAGGCNGGGACGGCAACGGCCTCCACGCGGCAGCTGCGGCCGGAGTGTCCTGGGTCATAGGACACGCTGACGGGCCTCCACTGGCCCTNCCAATTGATATCCCNGAAAAATGGTGTGGACTCATCGGAGCCAACTGGGCGCTTTCTGCTCTATTGGGCATAGAACTCGGAAACACTATCCCAGGCCGAAGAGTCGATATCGCCAGTGCAGATATNCTTCGCTCCTTTGCCGACCAGAACGCNGGGAANCANGCTGAGGTTGAACAAGGCTGGAGAAGAAATGGNAGTGTTGCTGTTGAACATGGCGGGATTTACCCGCAAGGATACTTCGCATGCNAGGACGGCCATGTAGGCATTGTCGGTCGCTCACGAAAAGACTGGGAAGCTATCCGCGATGTTATCGGCCGACCACAATGGGCCGATGACCCCAGATTCGACGACCCATTCGAACTAGCAGCTAACCCTGAGGAAGTCGATAAATTACTAACCGAAGCCCTTTCTGGCTTCGGTCGTGATGAACTTCTAGACAAATCTGTACGCACCGGGGCAACGCTTGCNCCCGTNTATTCCGCTAATGAACTGCTTGAACGGGGAATAACCCGATCTGGCACCTTCAACGAAAACCAAACTGCAAATCTTCCTTTTGAAATNATCCCTCGTGGAGNTTCAAACGGAAACGAAAAAAATGNTGATTTGGTTGGAGCTGGCCATTGACGGAAAGCGAAAGAACAACGAGTATTATTGATAACTGAAAAGGTGACATTATGAAATTTGGAATTATAGANATCTCACAGCCAGACAGGGAACGAGAAGAATACCCCTACCGCGAAATCCATGAGAGAGTAACGAAAGAGATCATCGAAGCTGATCAACGCGGATATGACATGTGCTGGATAGCTGAGCACCATGCAAGCACGGGATACGGAATTCTTCCTGATCCTCTCATGTACGTTTCATACCTTGCTTCGCAGACCGAAAATATCACTCTCTGCAGCGGAGTAATGATTGCGCCGCTACACAACCCCGTACGGCTCGTAGAGAANATCGCCTTTGTAGATATTTTGACCAATGGNNGNGTCGCCTTCGGAATCGGATCAGGGTATCGCGAGCATGAATTCGAAGCTCTTGGTGCCGATTTTGAAAACCGGAGAAAGTATCAGGCGGAAGCTCTCGAAGTGATGATGGAACTCTTCCACACGCACCAAATTGATCATCANGGAACATANCTNCCGAACTACAAAATCACCGGAGACTATGAAATCCTCCCTCGACCAGTTCAATTGCCACACCCTCCCATGTACATGGGGGCATCAAGTGAGGAGTCAATGGACAACTGCGCCCGCTACGGTCTCGGTTTGTTGACCTCCACGCTCACACCCATCTCCGAATTGGCACCGAAATGCCAGTATTACTTGCAAAAGTGTGACGAGACAGAAGCGCCTTACAACGCTAACCCAGGACATGGAACAATCGGCATNGGCCGGATGGTCTATGTTGCCGATACTGATGAGCAAGCGAAAGAAGAAGCATCAGAATCAGTTGTGAAGCACGTCGATTCCTTCACCGGAGCTGCATCGTCTGGTTACCTTGGAAAAGTTTCCGAAGCCAGCCAANAAGAACTTCAAGGCGCAGATTATGAAAAACTCCGAGAAGATACCATCATCTACGGATCTCCCGAAAGCGTCATCGANAAGATCAAGTACATGGAAGAAGTCACTGGAGCTGACTCNCTTATTCTGCACTTCCCCCCATACAACACTCGGGAACAAAACGCCCGCGTGCTTGCCCAATTCGCAGAAGACGTTATCCCGAAATTCCGATAACGCTGTGACCGTTACCCCTGAACGATGGGGAGTGATTGATGAAGAGTCNATCCAAGAAGCCCGAGAACTTCTNGGCATCCCGCTGCGTCGCGACAGGATGCAATGGAATGACTATGCTACGCAAGATGCGATAAGACAGTTCGCTGATGGGGTTGGCGACAAAAATCCGCTTTGGAGGGATTCGGACTACGCATCGAAGACCCGCTGGGCTAGNCTCCTTGCCCCGCCCAGCTTCCTTTATTCCGTTGACGCAACCATCGTGGCNCCGAAATTACCTGGTGTTCAATGGATTTACGCTGGAACAAGGTGGCGTTGGTATGACGTCATTCGGGTCGATGANAAATTCGATGTATCGGTCGTATTCACGAAAATGGAAGAAAAAACCGGGAAAAGGTTTGGATTGTGGGTCCTGCAAACNGGTGAGATCACATACCGAAAAGACGATGGTTCCCTATTGTGCCTTGCAGAAGGCAGGGTAGCCCGAACTCCAAGACGAGAAAGCAAAAAACCCAAAGCGAAAAAAAATATTNCACAACGACCAGCCCNCGAAGCTAGCTACAGCCCTGAACTCACAACAGAATCCCGCCGCGGAAACCTAGACAGAATATGGGAAGAAACCCAAGTTGATGACGTAGTCGGGCCCGTAAGCCAACCATTGACNCTTAACAGGATCTTTCAATGGTATACCGGAGCGCAAGGNGCGCTTCACTACGGCGGAGCCCATGGAGATGCAGTACGGTACCGGCGACGCCACGACGACTATGAGATCAACAAGGAAACAGGCGCCAAGGACTCAGCAGCCCGAGGTCACTTCTCATCGAAAGANGGAAAAGACGTTGGAATGGGAGGAGCNTACGATGTCGGCCTCCACAGAATNGCATGGGTCATAGAGATGATCACCGACTGGATGGGGGATAGCGCCCACCTAGCTGAAGTCAATGTTGATGTACTCAGACCGAACCTCGTCGGCCACACAACTTTCTTTTCAGCAAAAATCACGGGTAAGTGGTTTGATGAACACCCCTTTGTTGCTCTAGAAATAGAAGGAAGAAATCAGTTTGATGANTTAAGTACGAGGGGGACGGCTCTAGTNGCCNTACCTTCAGATGAACATGGACCAGTATCGCTACCCCTCTTCGGGGGAGACGCTGAGAGATGGACACAAAACCCAAATTCCAATTGACCACTTGAACAGGAGAAAAGTGTTATTAAACGGAGTTGAGATCGAACATACAAACATGCGGGATGTCTTCCTCGCACGAACCGCACTCGGTGATAAACCACTTTTGATTTGTGACGGTGAAACCTTGACATACACAGATGCCGATGAACGGTCAAACCGAGTCGCAAGCACCCTCATCGAATACGGCGTAGGCAAAGGCGATGTCGTAGCAACCTTCATGTACAACTCTGTCGACCACGCAGCCGTCTGGTACGCATGTGTCAAACTTGGAGCCATATTTGCTTCTCTCAACGTATCTCTTGCTCCTAATGAACTCGTCTACAGCCTCGGCGACACGAACGCAAAGGTATTGATAGTAGACAATGACCTCATCGACGTGTACAAAGAAGCCCGACCGAACTTCACTCACCAGCCTGTCGAGATTCTATGGCGCGGCTCAAATACANATGGNTTTATTCCCTTCGACAACCTCTATGAAGGCGACAATGTGTTGCCAGATGTCGAAATTGCCCCCAACGACCCCATGTCGATTATCTACACCGGAGGCAGCACAAGCATGCCCAAGGGCGTCCTGGCACCACACCTCCACTACATAGGAGCTGCTGAGCGTTATAAAGAAATAACCCAGTCCCAACCAGACGACGTCCACTTCGCCAATTCACATTTCTTTCACGTTGGCGGACAACAATTCGGAGTCATGGGGCCCCTCTACTGTGGAACAACAGGAGTGATGACCAAATGGTTCAGTGTCTCAAAATATTGGGACATAGCCCGAGAAACTGGAGCAACGATCATCGATCCNATTGGAACCATGATTTCTGCGCTTCTAACCCGAGACCCATCTCCGCAAGACCAAGACCACCAAGTACGNGTTGGCATCGGAATCGCCTCAGGCCAGGTTCGATCAGCTTTTCGAAATGAATTCGAGGAACGCTTCGGGNTTCCNCTCCTAGAAGTTTACGCAATGACAGAAGTNGGNGTNCTTCTGTGNAGTGAACGNATTGANGACAAAACAGAAGACAGTTGCGGAAAGACCTACGGATGGGCCGACATATCCATCGTGGANGAAAACGATTGNCCTGTNCCNACTGGAGANCAAGGACAGATCCTTCTACGGCCAAATGGAGCGAACTGCTTCATGCTGGAATACATCAACAAACCAAAGGAAAC
>PBPU01000062.1 GCA_002724825.1 Acidimicrobiaceae bacterium | reverse complement strand
TCCTGTTGAGGAAGTTGCGCCTGCTCCTGTTGAGGAAGTTGCGCCTGCTCCTGTTGAGGAAGTTGCGCCTGCTCCTGTTGAGGAAGTTGCGCCTGCTCCTGTTGAAGAAAGAAGCGAAGCAGCTGCAACTGAACCCCAAACAGAAACCAAGGCACAGGAGACCACTGAAGGAAGAGTTCTATCTTCACCCAATGCGCGACGCGTGGCAGCCGAACAAGGTATTGATCTTGCATCAGTAGAGGGGACCGGACCCGGAGGTCGAATCACAACAGAAGACCTTTCAAACATCCCAGAAACCCCTGCTCCTCAAACAGGCCGAATTCTATCTTCACCCAATGCGCGACGCGTGGCAGCCGAACAAGGTATTGATCTTGCATCAGTGAAGGGGACCGGACCCGGAGGTCGAATCACATCAGAAGACGTTTTGGCTACCCCAGCGCCGGTTCCCCAAACCGACCCCGTCGAACCAAAAGAAACCCCACCACCAGCTCCACCCGCACCTCAAGCCGAAGAGCAAGTCGCTCAGGTTTCCACATCAGAGAAGCCACAAGACAGCCTTGTTCCATTTGCAGCACGCATGGCAGCCGAACGCCTCGGCGTTAATATCGATCAAGTTCAAGGTTCCGGTCCCGACGGGCGCGTCAGTAGAACCGATGTCTACAACCACGCACGATCAAAAGATCGCAAACCTAAATCATTTATCACGGCCCAAAGTACAGGAGTTCCAGGCGAACGCATTCCACTAAAGGGCATGAGAGGAATAATCGCAGAGCGCATGTACTCATCTCTGCAGGAGATGGCCCAACTCACGCTAACCATGGACGTGGATATGGATCGAGTTATAGCGTTACGAGATCAATTAAAAGACATAGGATCAGAAGAAGCAGAGATTGTCCCCGGATACACAGATTTCGTCATTGCGGCTGTCGCCCAAGCCCTCCGACAACACCCTGAAGCAAATAGCCAAATCGACGGAAGTGACGTTGTGCTTCTAGACCAAATAAATGTTGGAATGGCAGTGGCAGTGCCCGATGGGCTTCTCGTTCCAGTCGTTCAAGAAACAGACAAACTTGGCCTCAAAGAAATCGCCGAAGAAACATCACGACTTGCCACAGCTGCAAGAGAAAAGAAACTCAGCCTCGCAGAAATGGAAGGTGGAACCTTCTCCGTCACAGCACTAGGAATGTTCGGTGTTGACGCATTCACCCCAGTTATAAACCCCCCAAATTCAGGAATTCTAGGTGTTGGGAGGATACGAGATGACGTTGCGTGGGAAGGAGACATTCCTATCCGAGTAAAACGGATGACAATAAGTCTAACGTGGGATCACCGAGTCCTAGATGGAGCACCTGCAGCAGAATTTGCAGCAACCATCAAAAAACTGCTTGAGCAACCATTGCGGCTACTTGGGTAACTACAGCTCTAAGTTCCGCTCAAGGCTTCAACAATTGGTGCCACTTCGTCGATAACAGCACCACCGAAAGTAACGTAATTTATTCCTAGCTCTTCGCGACGCTGCTGTATTGTCTCTACCAACTCTTCAACAGGCCCAATAAGGCAATGCGGATGATTCGCAATATCCGAAACATCCAGACCGAAAAGCTTCGCAAATTCCCCTTGGACCGCATCGCGATGATCAGTAACCACTGTGAAATAAGCACCTATTTCAATTTCTAATTCACTAAACCGAACTCCAGCACCCGCTCTAATCCACTCAATCTTCTGCGAGGTTCCATCAGCTGTTCCACTTCCTACACCCTCAGGTCCAATTTTTCCAGCACTGTTATTGAAATTAATAGAGACAATATCTGCTTCCCGGCCAGCTATCCCTAGCACCCTCTTTGAGCCACCTCCGATCATTATCGGCGGCACCCTGTCCAAAGTTGGGGCCCCAGAGAAACCAGAAGCGCGGACATGTTCTCCCATAACTTCAATCTGCTCGCCACTGTAGTGCTGCCGAACTAAATCAAGAGTTTCCACCATTCTGTCAATACGTACCCCAGGCCTATCCATCGGAATACCCATAGCCTCATACTCCGTCTCGACCCAGCCAGCTCCGAGACCCAGCTCCAAACGACCTCCACTAAACCAGTCGATCGTCGCTACCTCTTTCGCAAGAACAGCAGGCAGATGGTAATCACAGCAAAATACCCGACAACCCACACGAATAGTCTGCGTAGCCTCAGCGGCAACAGCAAGCGCAGGGATCGCAGCTAAATTTTGAACCGGATGATTAGCAGCAGTCAACGCTGGCCCCTCCCCAATGTAGTGATCGGCTAAATGGAAACTACTAAACCCCAAGGATTCAGCTTTCCTTGCCATCTCACGCCACTCTTCCGGCGAGTCGGCTGAATAGGACTGAATACCAAACCGAAAAGGCTTTATCATACTAAAGTCACCTCGCCCGTAGTCCCGTTAACTTCAATCTGAGCTCCATTTGGAATACGCAAAGTAGCGTCAGTTACTGAAGCCACACACGGCAAACCAAGTTCTCGGCTTACAACAACAGCATGGCTTCGCTGCCCACCAACATTAACAACAACAGCACTTGCAGCCATAAAAAGCGTAGTCCAAGAGGGATCTGTAAGCGGGGCAATCAAAATTTCTCCGGGTTCGAGATCCCCAGGCTCAGTCGGGTCAAGAATAACCCGCGCCTTCCCCTGAACCACCCCGGGACTACCAGCAACCCCGACAAGTACATCTCCGGATTCGGCCTCAGAAACCCCTGCTGAACCCAGACGTTTATACGAGCTCAGAGGAGGAACGACACCATCTTTAATGAAGAATGGTGGCTCAAGATCTTGAAGTTCCAAGTAGTCTGCATACCTTGTTTCCAAAGTACTTCGCATAGCCGCTCGATCAGCAACAAACGTTTCTAGTTCATCATCTTTGAGCATATAGATATGCTTATGATCGCCGAGTGACCCTTCAAGCACCGCTCGCTTACCTAACTCTTCAAATACAACGCGTATTTCATTCACGACTCTGATGTAATTTGTCTTAGTTCGCTCCTGGAAAACCATAATATTTCCCGCGTTCAGCGAAGCTTCGAAGGTTCCTGCAAGTTCCTCATTTCCTAACGCTGCAAGCTTCTCTCGAACTTCGCTGATAGTTGAGATCCGGCTCTCAGCAATATCCTTATGACGCCCAGCAGGATCTTCATCATCTGATTGCAAACGTATACGGTCGAGAAGAGCCAGAGCGATAGCTGGACGAGTTTCCCAAGTGTCAGAAAAAATCTCGTATTCATTAGGCCCACGACAACCAAATTCAAATATGAAATCACTCCAAGAAGAAAGGAACTCTTCTGCTTCTTCGGTGTCCGAGGATGAAAGCCGTTCCAGAAGACCATCTATCCCTTCATCAAAAGCAGCAGTAAGTTCTTCGGAGCTCTTCACGCGCCGTGATAGGTCCCACAGAAAATATGAAGGCGCTGCGGAGTCAACATCGCCAAGACCAGTAAGGCACCGCATAGGTATTGTGGAATCTCCGATCGCCTCACTAACCGCAGCAAGCAATCCAGGTGCAATCCCCGAACTCGATGCAGCAACGCAGTGTGTGTTATATGTCTCAATCAGAAAAGGTTGAAGAAATCGAGCTCTGTCAACGAGTTCCTCAGGAGAAAGACTAGATAAAACAGGTCGGTCACTTCGAAGTTCCGAAGTTTTCTCCTTTGCTTCATCTATTTCTGGCCACTCCGTTAGCGTCATGACCCAACCAACATGAGCCAAAATGCCTTCTGTAAGATCTTCGTTCACATCATCAGGGTGCTCCTCATACGCAGGGACATCAGGATGATCACCAAAGAAGGCTAAATCAAGATCCTCTATTGTCACAGCTGGATTTCGTACACCCTGCATTCGAACATTCGACAAATTAATGTAGAAAAATCCTCCGAAAAAACCTCCGGTCTCAGTTCGTGCATCCGTGATTTCTCCCTCGGTAAAATAGCCCTGCCGAATATACCCATCACGCCAGCCAAGAAACGTTCCGTTATCCCAAACAAACGTCTGTCCAAGCGGGCTAGCAGGCGGAGCAAGTACCTCCCCAGCATTAGCCCTTGTGTAATGCGGCCAGCGTTTACTTGGCTCCAAATCACAAAACCAACGGTCTTCCATGTACCCTCCCTAGCGTCTATGCCTGAACGTAAGATGAACCTAACTGTTATAGCCTCTACAAAGCCAATCAGGATAAAAGAAACCCTAACCGGTCACTAAAAAATGATTAACTCATAGCCTCTTCATTGCTCAGTTTTGTAACGCAACTCAAAACATCTATTCTTAAGTACGGTAATAGGAAGAAAGGGATTATTGTGCTCGAAATTGCTATGGCGCTACGCCTCAAAGGAATCGCTGGCAGCGATGCTATTGCTGAAATGACCGGTCGAGAGACTGATGAAGTCGAAGGAGTCCTTCAAACGATGGTTGAAGCCGGCCATGCGCAGGAAACCCCTCGGGGACTACGTCTGCTTCCGGAAGGAAAAGAATGGGTAGATTCCTTGCTGGATGAAGAGCGAGAAGGAGTCGACCAGACATTGATGAATAACATCTATGAGGCCTTTTGTCTTCACAACGACACATTCAAGCAATTAGTTACCGATTGGCAGATAAAAATCGTCGATGGCGAACAAGTTATGAACGATCATGAAGATGCGACCTACGATGCAGCCATCATTACTCGTCTCGAAGAACTTGATCGTCTTGTACAACCAGTCTTTGCAAACGCTGCAGAGCTGGCTCCTCGACTTGGAAGGTACGTNGAGCGCTTCGCTGATGCTCTTGAGAAACTCCAAAGTGGNGACGGAACATATCTAGCTGCGCCCCTCAAAGATAGTTACCACACTGTGTGGTTTGAAATGCACGAGGAGCTAATTCTATTGAGCGGACGAAACCGAGCTGATGAGGCAGCTGCTGGTCGAGGAGCATGACATTTCGAGCTCGACGAGCTGACCTAATGTTAAATGCGTATGAGTGGTATGCGCGTAGAGCGGCGATCCATCCAAAAGGTAAACGAGGCAAAAAGTTTTCATGCTTCGGTGAGGGGTCAATTATATGTTTCCCACCAGCGGCTCTTTTTGGAGAGCATGCGATCCGTATAGGGGTAGATACACTCATCGGGCCTTATGTTTCACTAAGTGCAGGAATGGCCCCAAATCAGGAATTATTAAGCGACAGGATCGTCCAAATAGGTGACAGGGTCCTTATTGGGCGTGGGTCGAGCATCGTAGGGCACTTTGAAATCGTTATAGAAGATGACGTTTTTTTCGGTCCCAATGTCTACGTAACGGATCAGAATCACGGATTTGATAACAAAGAACTTCCAATCGGAAAACAAACAAAGCCCGAGGAACCTGTCAGAATAGGCTGGGGTTCATGGATAGGGACAAATTCAGTTGTTCTGCCAGGAGTAACCATAGGTAAGCAGGTCACAGTAGGAGCTGGATCAATCGTCACTAGCGATCTTCCCGATCACTGTGTCGCTGTTGGTTCTCCGGCGAGAGTTATCCAACAATTTTGACGGTAGTTACGCTTTTATCTACGTTATGAGTAAGGGGAGATTATGAGTTCACAAGCAGTCGAAGCATTAAAACTTATTCATAAACAGGTTGAGAAGGTTATACAGCAAATCGATGATGACGATTGGGAAAGAGATAGCCTTTGCGAGGGTTGGAGAGTGCAGGAAGTCTTCGCACATATGTCATCTAACATGAAAGAAGCCATCAATCCCACTCCGCCACCTGAAACCGAACAAGAACCACTTAAAGCAGAAGATGCAATGGAAGCTCTCGTCGCTCCTCGAAGAGAGTGGACTGCCCAAGAATTGTTGGATGAATACGCCCAATATTTTGAGTCATGGGTTGAGTGGATGACTGCGTTGCAGGAGGAGCCCACCGCGTCGACTATGGTCCCACTTGCAGACCTAGGAACCTACCCGCTACACATGATGGCAAATGCATTCGCTTTCGATCATTATTGCCACCTATATGTCGATATTCTTGCTCCGGAGGGTCCGCTAACCATTGAGGTCGACCCCGGAAATGACGAAATGATCAGGCCGGGTATTGAATGGATGATTGCTGGAATGCCGCAAATGCAGGCTCAAGAACTCGCTGCAGTTGTCACACAGCCGCTAGAGATTGAATTAACTGGGCCCGGCGGAGGAACATGGACAGTGCAACCTGCAGGGGATGACGGCTTGATCACAGTCCCACCAAGAGCAAATCTAGGGGCCAGCGCCACGGTTACATCCACAGCTCATGACTTTGTTTCCTGGGGAACAAAACGCTCTGACTGGCGGTCAACATGCAGCATCGATGGAGATGAAGCCTACGCTACGACTGTTCTCGACACCCTTAATATAATCTAACTAAAGGGTAAAAGACGGTGGAGTGAACTGTCCTGAATTAGCGCTCATTCCTCCGTCGACCGGTAGATGAGTTCCGGTTATCTGGCTCGCTTTCGTCGACAGCAGAAAACTATGCGCAGCCGCAACTTCACTTGAAAGCCCCCATTTTTGTAACGGCATTCGACGAC
>PBPU01000061.1 GCA_002724825.1 Acidimicrobiaceae bacterium | reverse complement strand
GAGATTATAACTATTCGACAATCCTCCAAGTTCCTATACCCCAACGAAGACTGGGCTTCTTTCGCAAGTCAAACGAGAGAAATGTACAAGGAGGTTAAACCATCTTCAGATATTTGGAAATTCAGAGGCGAGGTATGGAAGCGGTCACTAACCTATTTCAACGANNTCAACGGNGACCTTCTNGGCATGNGGGNATACACNGTNGCAGACAAAGAANCNNTAGCCACTGACCCNAAGTACATTCACGCACGATCNGAAATNCTCAGAGAGCGAGCCGTNACNGATAAACCATTCTCACTTTACCTCCCAATCAAAGACGAACAAGGAAACGTAGTTGANCTTGAATGCATGTGGCANAACCAAGCATGGGNAATAGCAGCNCCTAACCAAAAGTANGCATCTAAAGAAAGACTCTCCCTCGTAGCAACNGAACGACTACCACTGTTCTTAAAACTCTCNAACGAGGTCGAGCAAAAAGGTAAAGCATCNATGNCCATTGAACGNAGAGACGCTGAAGGTTNTGTNACAATAGAAGCCTCNCTCTCAGGTGATGGCATATTTCANCTTGTNTCNNTCNCNCAACCTGGATTGTTCAACCAACTANTGGACCAATCCAACCCNACNTTCATCATNAAGATTAACCCAGCGGANTTNGGCAAAGAACGAGTGGTCCTTGTGAACAAAACGTATGAAGAAAACTTCTTNCCTCTCGGAATGCCTAAGCACTTCCCTCGAACCACAACATATGGAACTACAGACGTCTCATTGGAAGAATTCATGGCCGAACTGGAATCAGAAGATAGCGGCGGAGACAAGTTCAAAGACGCCAACCAAGCATTCAATGAACAGGTACTTANCCACGTTCTCGAAAGTGGNTACGAAGGAAAAATNTCTGGTTANGTATCNAACCATCTCGGAGCGTTCGAACGAACAGCAACGTTCACAACAATGGATAATGGAACAATATTCCTTACTATTGCGTTCGAACCAGTAACAGACGACATCATCATGACCGCACCAGAGTTCGCACGGAAACGTATTGAGCTTCTTGGAGAACAAGTGATNGATCTCACGAAAGCTGTCGCAGCTCACAAACCGGTTTTTGATGATCAGGGAAACCTTGTAGATCTGGAATTTATTTNGGCCAACCAAGAATTCAATAGATGGCGCCGAACAAANATTGAGCCNGGAATGATGAACTCACAAGAACGTATCCAATTCGATGAACTTCTTCCTTATTTCCAAAGAGCTATGGAAGATGGTCAATCATCACAGTTTTTCACACTCAACCCAGAAGAATCATCAAACAATATCTACGACTATCCGGGCTTATTCGAAGGCCAAGAAGGTCACATAACCCAAATTGAAGTAGAGACACTCTTCTCCCGCACTCCCGAAGGGTACATCATTGAGTGGGGCGATGACATCAACGCCAAAATACAACATGGATCAGAAATGGAAATCCAAAGAAAACGAGTTGAAGACCTGGAAAAAGAAAAAGTTCAACAACGCGAACGAGATCACTTCATATCTGAGATTCATGACAACACACTCCAAGAACTTTTCGTCATCGGTATGGGATTACAACCTTTTCTAAAAGAAGGAGGTCCCACACCAACCGAAGAAAANATTCATGATTTCTCTCGAGCCATTGACCGAATAGCNAAAGACCTACGGGCGCTCATAACCAACGAAATGGAACTCAGAGACTCCTTAGATACACAACTTCAAAATCTTGCTGACCGATATAGTNGAATNTCCNCNTTCACCGTGCTTTTCNTAAATACNTCTTCAGATGATGGAAACCTTGAGCGAATCCCACANAACCTATGCGATGACCTTTTCAAAGCAACACAAGAAGCAGTAAGCAATGCGGTCAAACACTCCGGCGGTGATGAAATAAAAATTCAGCTCACCATGGAAGTAAACAACATTGTTTTGACAATTGAAGATAACGGAACCGGAATCGAAGACGCTTCAATACGACAATCAGGCACACGAAATATGGCACAACGAATCGAAAAGCATCAGGGTGATTTCTCCATACAAAAATTACCAACTCAAGGGACAAGAGTATCTTTGCGAGTCGACAACATACCCCTTGTCAAAATCTAGAACACCTGCTTTTTAAAATAGTTGACTTAGCTTTTCTGGAATAGGGTTACGTTCTCTGCATAGACTATCAACAATGAAAAAATTGTTCTATTTCCTTCTTTTTCTTGCTCTAGCAAGTTGTAGCAGCGAGCAAGAAAGCAGGGAGTCTGAAACAAACCCAGAAACCACTCCGCCAATATCAACACCGGATCCCACACCAACATCAGAACCTGAACCAACGCCAACTCCCGATTCAACACCTGAACCTGACCCAACGCCAACACCGATTCCCGAACCGTGGGAAGAAAAACTATTTTTAGCCGGTTGTGGCAGAGTTCCTTCTAGTGAGCATTCATGGGAATGCCCCGAAGGAACTGACCTTTCCGGAGAAGACTTTAGTTACTCAGTGATAAAGAACTCAACATTCACAAATGTAGATTTCAGTGGAGCAGATTTCAGGCACTCAAATCTTGAAACCGTTCAATTTCTTCAATCTTCTCTGGCTCAAGCAAACTTTGATTACTCAATGCTCACTGAACCTGTCTTTGACGGGAATTTGTCACAAACCACATTCCGGGAATCCAATATTTCAACTCCCTGGTTTCGAGGCAGCGACCTTACTGGAGCTTCGTTCGAGGGGGCGAGCATTGTTGATGCGGATTTTTACTGGGCGCGACTAGTCATAACTAATTTCACTAAAGTCACAGGTCAAAATATCAACTTTTACGGAGCGAAATTATTTATGGCTGACCTTTCGGAAGCAAAAATTGATGGAATGAATGCCGGCTTATCTGATTTTTCAGGGTCAAAAATGCTTGGAGCTACTATTTCCGGTGCCGATTTTTATAGTGCAAACCTATATAGCGTCAATTTTTCCGGATCCGAGTTTCCGAATGCTCAATTTCCGTACGCTGGAATACATTTTTCTAATCTATCTGGAGCTGATTTCTCCGGAGCTGATTTTACAGAGTCACACCTTCGTGACCTAGTACTAAGCGGCGCACAATTTGCTGACGCTACTTTCATATGTGCATTGCTTGATCAGGAAGCAACAACGGCTATCGGTCCTATAGCTGAAATTACAGCATCTTCCGAAGTCGAGTGTGAAGATTCTGGGATCTCTTTTGAGGAACAAGCATGGGAAACAACTCTGAAAGCATCGGGCTGCAATAAAGGACTTACGGATGAACAATTCTTGCGCTGGCAATGTCCTCCGAATACAGATTTCACTGGAAGAGATTTGAGTTACGCTAACTTGAACTTCGCGGAATTACAGTCAGCGATCTTTACTGACCTTGATCTATTACATGCTGACTTTGTTGGGGCGAATCTATCTGGAGCTGATTTTAGTAATGTAGATTTTTCGGAATATACAACAAGTTTTGTTGGGGCGAATCTATCTGATTCAAATTTAAGTAATGTTATTTTCCCGTGGCCTAACGACTGCTGTGGCGGCGGGTATATGGCTGGAGCTAATTTATCCGAAGCGGACCTTACCGGAGCATCTTTAGGCTCGGACCTAATATCCGTTGACTTCTCAAATGCTGATCTCACAGGCGCTGATCTTACTGGCGCTGATCTTACTGGCGCTGATCTTACCGGCGCTGTCCTCACTGGCGCTGATTTCGCAGGAGCGAATCTTCAAGGAACCTTATTTCCAGGGGATTATGAAGTAAATACCTCAGAGTCTTCACAGATCGTCTTCGTTAGTAATAGGAATGGAAACTCTCAGATTTTTGTCGTTGATGAAAACGGCTCTAATTTCCAAGAACTCACCAGTCCCGAGTATGAAAGTTACGATCCGGATTGGTCTTCTGATAAAAAACGAATCGTCTATATAGGTAACCAAGGAGACGGCGATGATCTATATGTCATGGACATTGATGGTAGTAATGCTCAACAGCTGACATTCAGTGAACAGCGCGAAGAAACCCCCCGTTGGTCACCTGATGGAACGAAAATAGCGTATACCGCTTCCACAGGGGATGAAGACAAGATCTTTGTGTATGACCTATCCACCGAGCGCACTACTGCAATAGAGGTACAAGATTTTTTCTTCTGGCCTCTCCGACCTGATTTCTCATGGTCTCCCGACAGTTCCCATCTCGCTTTCTACGCTGAAGATGAAGACAGCGGGGCTATAGGGCTATGGAACATAGAAGACGAAAGCTATCAATGGGTACTCGACTCAGAACTCCTCTTCGATGCCTTTCCTATTTGGTCTCCTGACGGGACAACATTATCTTCCGTCATCAGAACAGATCAGAGCGACGATCCAAATTTCCAAATTTTCACTATCTCCGCAGATGGGACCAACTTTAAGGTCCTCGCTGAATTTGAACGAAAACCCTACGCCTTAACATGGTCACCAGATAGCCAATGGATAGCGTTTATCAAAGACCACACCCTAACAATGAGCGAAGACGCAGTCTTTGTCATCGGAGCAGATGGCCAAAACCTTCACCAAGTAACAGAAAACGACATCGTCTTCATCACCTATCTCGATTGGTCACCAGACGGCCGAAATCTTGTTTTTTCTAGCGACTTTTATGGTTCCTTGGATCTTTTCACAATCAACACAGACGGTACAAACCTCCGACGACTAACTGATACTGACGGATGGGATATCTATCCCATTTGGAAATAATCCCTTTCCTAACAACAGCTAGACCCGAAAACTGCTGGTGCCAGCCCATAGTGGGCTGGCACCATAGAAGAATTGTCAGTGTTTAGCTGTTGTTCTTTTGTATTGCTCGGGTTGTTGTCCCGACAGTGGCGACGCCACCAACAATGATCAGGATGATCCAAAGGATGGAAAGCCCGGATTTTCCTTGTGAGCCTTTTCCTTCACTGGAAGCAAGCTCCTCACTGTCCTTTTTGTCGTCGGTGTCCTCAGGGTTGATCTTTGGGTCCGGAGGCTCGCCGATGCTGTCACCTGCGTCGTTGTCTTTGTCATCGGTGTCCTCAGGGTTGATCTTTGGTTCCGGAGGTCGACCAATTTCAGTGGCTTCACTAACGGTGATGTTTTCCCATTCGAATACTGCGTTGCCTTCATCGGTATTGTTCACAACTTCAACTGGGGTTTCTTGGCCGCTGTTATCGTCGTTGCCTTCAACTACAACTGGGGCGTCTTCGCCATCTTCGTCGTCGTTGCCTTCAACTACAACTGGGGCGTCTT
>PBPU01000009.1 GCA_002724825.1 Acidimicrobiaceae bacterium | reverse complement strand
AACAACACCGACGTTGGTGCAGTCAAGCGCTTCCATGGCTTCTTGCCAGTCCATACCTGAAGTTATGCCATTTGCTGCTGCAAAGTCAGCGTCAACAATGATATCAAATAGGTTGTAAAGCAATGTTTCCATGAACACAACGACTTCGAGTCCATTGTTAAGCAATGGGAAGACGTTGTTGTAAATGTTTGCTGCAAAATCAGCCTCACCGGATGCAAGAGCAGCTGCTGTCTCAGGTCCACTACCAATCTGGACACACTCAAGTGTAAGGTTCCGAGCTTCGTACAGTCCTTCTTCTATTCCTATCCACTGAGGTAGTGCAGAAATGGAAGGAGCACATGTCGTAGACATTGTGACTGGTGAATCCAAAGCGTTAAGTCCTATACCTGCTGGCTCTGGTGCTGCTTCTTCAGCTGCTCCAGAAGATTCGAAGGTTAGTTCTTCTACAACTTGTTGGACACCGTCAGCGTCGTATTCATACACTTCGTAAATACCTGTTCCTGGTTCACCGACATCGAGGAAGTCGATAGCGCCGGAAGCACCGTCGTAGTCAATGTCAGCTCCATCAGCAATCAGAGCTTTACAGTCAGCGAATGTTGAACACTTCTCACCGTCACGGCTTACCGCAACCATTTGGGCGGCAATGTCAGCAGAATTGTTTGATCCTGCGGCTTCAGCAGCAAGAGCGATCAGAATCGCACAGTCATATGACTGAGCGGAGAAGATCGTCGATACGTCAGGAGCAAACTCAGCGAACGCACCCGGGAAGAATGCGGCACCAGTGGAAGGAGCAGCAGCTGGCTGCGTTCCCTTCATACCTGAAGCGATACTTGGGTTGGCTTCATCAATAAGCGCACCAAGTTCTCCAGTTGCCATACCATCAGTGATGTAAATCTGGATGTCTTGTGGGCCTGCACCTTGTTCGACCATGGCTTGAATTAGCTGAACGCCCTCTTCGAAGGCGACAATTACGACAGCGTCAGGTCCGGAAGCAATTACGTCAGCTACCACATCATCGAAGCTTGTGGATTCTGGAGCGTAAGGCTCACTGTAAACGATGGTTCCACCACCGGCTGCAACTGCAGGTTCAAACTCGGCGTTAAAACCAACACCATAGTCATCTGCACGGCTCACAACAGCCACGTTGGTGTACCCGTCACCGAGTACCACGTTGGCTAGAGCTGGAGCTTGTAGGTCATCGGATGGTGCGGTACGGAAGTAGTATCCGTCGTCACCAGATGTACCCAAACCAGCGGCCGTGTTCGAAGGTGAACACTGTGTCACACCAGCGGTTGTAATCTTTTCGATTACCGAACCGGTAATACCTGAAGCTGCAGCACCAACAATGGCATCTACTTCCTCAGTCAACAACCGGTCAACCGTAGTATTAGCGATATCAGGATCTGTACCCGAATCACCCTTTGTTAAAGTAACGTCAGCGCCATTGACACCACCAGCGGCGTTAATGTCACGTATAGCCATATCAACTGCCAAGACAAGCGGCTCAGACAAAAATGCCAGAGCACCGGTCTCAGGTAGCAACGTTCCCATGTTCAGCCCTTCAGCAGATCCTGAGTCGCTAGAGCTATCATCGCTAGAGCTATCATCGCTAGAGCTAGAGCTATCATCGCTAGAGCTTGCAGATGCGTCAGAACCACTACTGGAAGAGCTGTCATCATCATCACCACAAGCTGCAGCGACAAGAACGAAAGCAAACAATACGGCTAGAAGTCTTAATAGACGTCTATTCCTCATGTAATTCCCCTCTGTAATAGAAATTAAATACTGAACAGGGAGTTCAGCACCGTATTAGTCTGCCACCGAAAAGATTAATTAACAAATAAATGAACAAATAAGCAATTATTTTATATGACAAGAAGATTACGTTATTTGATGGTTATCCGATGGGGGCGTAATCGACCTCTTCAATTGCCCTCAACTCGTCAAACCTCTTTCGGAGTTCTTCTCTTCGACCCCGATCCATGGCTAAATTAACGAGTTCATGGGGATCCTCTTGTAAGTCGTACCACTCGTGGTCATGGTCCTCAAATGGACTGTCAACATCGAACTGGATCGTCCCCGAAAGCGGAACGCCGGCGGCGTCGGCACCACCACCAACGCCATAGTATCTGCAGTACTTGTAGCGACCATCGAAAATGCCTGCACTGGCATATCGCGTGTGTTCCACCCCTTTGTACCAAGGCCATTGTTGGGAGAACAGCACATAATCGCGTATCTTCGCTTCTAAATCCTCAAAAAATGGTGAAAGGCTTTCTCCAACTAGCCCAGGGTAATCACTGGGGTTAACGCCGCCAAGTTCCGCAATAGTTCGGGCCAAATCAACATGACATGCTAAAGAATTTGTTTTGGTTCCAGCATCGGTTTTCCCAGGAATTTTCATATACAGGGGTATCCGCATTGTTTCCTGATAATTCCAAGGCCCTTTCGAACGAAGACCGTGCGATCCAACTTGATCTCCGTGGTCAGAAGTAAAGATAATTATTGTGTCATCCCAAACATCAAGGTCATCGAGAGTTTTGAATATCCGCATCATTTCGAAATCATTGAGTTCGTGTAATTTGACGTAGTAGTCGAGATAGCGAAGCCATAAGTATTCATCTTCTCGATTCATAGTTCCCGGTGCCCCCCATTTGAGCATTGCATGCATCCACCTTCTATGAACATCCGGTTTGGTATGGAGATCGTCATGGAAGTTAGCTGGAAGTTCAGTAAACCACTCATCCAATGCGTGGGCGAAAGGTGGGAAATTATCTTTACGACCCCAATCCCTATCCTTCAGTCGCTCTCGGACGTGGTCGGTTTCGTCTTTGTTATCGACTTGCCACCAGGGCTGGTCGCACGGAAACCACATGATGTCATGGGGATTAACGAACGCCGTCGTCAAAAACCAAGGTTCGCTTGAAGTCGCGTGCTCTTCTAGCCAACTGATTGTCTGATCGGTTATCGGTTCATCAAATTCTGTTCCAGTCCCTGGAAGCCCCCACCAAGCGGAGTCATTCCCCTCCCAGTCACTAAAGCCATATTTCTCCATCTCTGGATACCGCTGATTCTGTAAATGCCACTTACCTTTATACGCGGTTTTGTACCCCTGTTCCCTCAACATATGACCAAGAGTGGCAGTAGAGGTGGGAAGGTTGGTGTTCTCTGGCCCTGTTGAGTTTTCTAGCACTCCATGCTGAAGCATGTATTGCCCCGTAAAAAGGGTTGCCCGAGATGGGCTGCAAGGCGAGGTGTGCGTGTAATAGTTCGTGAACTCTAACCCTTCATCGAGCAAACGTTGGCGGGCGGGCAGGTCAACCCCTGCCGGAAGCCAATCACGCTGTCGTTCTTGATCTGAAACAATAAGGAGAATATTGGGTTTAGTCATGAAGTAAACCTAGCAGACCATTTTCAAAAGATGCGAAGAATCGAGGATCCCTCTTCAGCTAACCAATTTTTTGATTTTTTGGATGGCACGAGCAATATCAGAAAATGAAGAATACATAGGCACCGGAGCAAAGCGAACCACATCTGGATCGCGCGCATCTGGAACAACACCATCAAGAATAAGTTTCTTCTCTAAAGCTGCCGCATCACCATTAACACGAACGGAAATTTGGCATCCTCGCCTCTCGGGATTCTCTGGCGTTATGCTCTTAATCCCATCAATCGTTTGAATGCCCTTTTCTAGGTACTGTGTTAATCGGATCGATCTCTCTCTGAGCGCATCAAATCCAACTTCACGAAACATTTCTAGAGATGTCTTAAGCGGAACCATAGAGAACAGCGCCGGATTTGAGACCTTCCAACCATCTGCTGATTGCCTCGGAACAAATCGCTCTTGGCCATGCATATCGAATCTCGTATCAGGGTTATTCCCCCACCAGCCAGCAAGCCTGACTAAATCAACATCTCGGTGATGCTTTTCATGTACGAAATATCCCGAAATACTTCCGGGGCCCCCATTCAAATATTTGTATGTGCACCAAGCGGCAAAATCAGCTTCTAGTTTGTGAAGATCAATAGGCACATTCCCTACGGCATGTGCTAGGTCTAACCCGACGGTAATTTCATATTTTCTAAATTGTTGTAACCAACTCGAAAGGTCGTGGTACTGCCCTGTGTAGTAATTCAGGCCTCCAATTAAAGCAAGCGCTACCTCTTCTCCATATTTCTCTAAGGTGCTGACTACGTCCTGAAGCGTAACGTTGTCAGGGTTTTTGGCCTCTATCTCAATGAGGTCTATTTCAGGATCTCCCCCGTGCCATGCTACTTGTGCAGCAGCGGCGTATCTATCAGAAGGAAAGGCATGGGGCTCAAGTAGTATTTTTCTCCGCCCCTTCGAAGGGCGATAAAAACTAGCCATCAAAAGATGGAGATTCGTCGTCAACGACCCCATAATCCCAACTTCACTTTGTTGAGCGCCTACAAAGTCTGCCTGCAACGCAGAAACAACTTCATCGTATCTGTACCAGGATTCATCGCCCTCAAAGTGCCCTCGGACTCCTTTGTTTCCCCAATCGGAAAGAGCGCCGAGCATCGCCGCTGGAGTGTCTTTCGGCATGAGACCTAGAGAATTACCGGCGAAATAAGCTTCTTCGCTGCCATCGGAATTTAATGGAATTGTGAACCGGTCACGAAGCGCCGAAAGTGGATCTGCTTCATCAAGACCTAACGCTTCTTCATTTCCAAAAGTAAACGATGTCATGTCTCGCCTTGGTTAATTACGTTCTGTTCTTGAAGTTGGTGTATTTGGCTTTTGGTATAGCCAAGTTCTTTAAGAATGCTTTCATTATGTTGACCTAACGTTGGTGCTTCAAGCTCAAGGGGATCTGGAAATTCAGAGTACCGAAGCGGATCACCAGGAATATAGAACTCGCCGAGGAATGGGTCGTTTACTTTTCTGACAGCACCTCGTGATTCGAAGTAGGGATGTCCTATAGCTTCGTAGGGTGCTAGAACCGGGGCACAAGGGACACGTGCTTTCTCTAAGATGGTGACGATTTCTTCATCAGTTTCAAACCCTTGCATCCAATTTTCGATGATGTCATTGAGTTCATCTCTATTTCGCATCCGCCCCATCAGGTCCACGAATCTATCGTCTGTTAGAAGTTCAGGTTGTCCAATTGCTTCGACAAATCGGGGCCACTGGGCTTCCATACATTGAACCACTATCCATCCTTCTGGTGCTTTAAACGCCCCTAGGGGACTGTTAATTGCCGACCGGTGTCCAGAGCGTTTCGGCTTCCAGCGCATACCTGTCAACGAAGGTCCTTGTACTGCTAACTCCTGAGAATGGAAAAGAGAGTCAACCATTGAGATGTCGACAAATTGGCCGGTACCAGTTCGCTCTCGGTGAAACAATGCATACCCAATTCCTGCCACTGCATGAACACCCGACATCACATCACCTATTGATTGCCCGGTTGGCATCGGGGGCCCGTCTAGTTCTCCTGTCATATACATTGTCCCGCTGAAGGCTTGCGCGATCATATCAAAAGCTGGCCTATCGCTATGAGAACTCGTTCGGCCAAAGCCTGAAATAGATGCCATAACCAATCGGGGATTTATCTGCCTGACTGATTCCCAGTCAAATCCTCTTCGTTCGAGGACGCCTGGGCCATAATTTTCAACAAAGACATCAGCTTCTTTGAGTAAATCTTTGAGGATGCGTTGACCTTCGGGATGGTCAAAATCAATGCATAAACTTTTCTTTCCGCGATTCTGCTGAACAAAGTATCCACTTCGCCCAGACTCATGAACAATTGCGTAATTGCGAGTCGGATCGCCGTGTGGAACTCGTTCGACTTTGATAATATCCGCCCCCATTTCTGCGAGCATTCTGGTAACAGTTGGGCCTGCTAAGTATTGGGTCATGTCTATGACCCGAATATTGTCGAGAATCCGTGGCTTTTCCATACAAGGGACCGTACCGGACGAAGTCGAAAGGCACTACAGATAGTAACAACTTCACAACGTCACCGTTAATAGCTATCCTTGTTATTAGGAGGCATTATGACCGACGTGCTAAGGGAAAGAGAGCAGACGCAAGAAGATGCACATGCTCCCAGCGGAAAAAAAGAAATAACTGCTGATCGTTACCTTTCTCCAGAGATCCTTAACAAGGAATGGGAGCACGTCTGGCCTCGAACTTGGCTGTACGCAGGCGTTGCGTCCGATGTCGCAGAACCAGGTGAATATTTTGTCTTTAATGTAGGACCCGAATCTATTTTGGTTTCTCATACGGATGAAGGTGAGATAGCTGCCTTCTATAACGCCTGCCAGCATCGCGGAGCGCGAATTATGGTCAATGAACGCGGATGGATTAAAGATTTTGTTTGCCCCTACCATGGATGGACGTACGGACGGAACGGAGCTCTCACCGTTGTTCCAGATGAGGATCGATTTAGTCAAGGTATCGACTGCGAGTCCCAGTCGCTCGTTCCGGTTAGAACCGAAATATGGGCAGGATTGGTTTGGGTATGCATGGATGACAATGCTCCTTCCTTCGATGAATATATAGGTCCACTAAAGGAACAGATAGAGCACTACCGGTTAGAGGAAATGGTGGTAGTTCAAGACCAAACTGTTCGCCTTGAATGCAATTGGAAAGCCGTATTCGATAACTTTGGCGAGCTCTACCATGTAGAGCATATCCACCCACAGCACGCCCTTATTTTCGATTGTCCAACGAGCAGGGTTCGACTATGGAAAAATGGCCATACAAGCGTCTACATTGATGGTTTCACAGTCAATACCCGCCTTGACATCCCCGAAGAACCAACAAAACTCATGCGAGGGCAATTAGAGTCTCTCGGGATGGACCCTGAAGAATACCGAGGTCGCGTGCTAGATGTTAGGGAAGACGTTCAAAAAACGAGAAGAGATATGGCGCCTCAACTTGGATACAACTATGACCGTCTCGCCGATGAAGAACTCAGTGATATTTTTCAGCACAATATTTTCCCAAATATGTTGATTACGCTCCAACCGGATAAGGCCCTGCTTATGCGGGCCCGCCCACATAAAAGCGATCCAAGTAAATGCTATTGGGACAAGATCACCCTTGTTATGCCGCCAAGTGAAGAAGCAGAGATTTCCGCTGACCTTCAATTCATGCCGAAGCCAAAACCAATCCCAGAGGAACGACCCGAACGTGAAGAATTCACCCAGGAAGACGTGATAGCAGGAAGAAAAACAATGGACATCACGGTCGATCAGGATGTCCACCTCATTCGAGATGTCCAAAATGGGATGCGTTCGAGAGGATTCAAGAAACAAGTATTGAACGATGATGAATCTCGAATTCAGCACTACCACGATTGGTATTCCTGGTATATGGGAGATTGAAATAGAATCTGGTGACAGCACCCACTGAAATAACGTTCCTTAGCTGGAATCTAGCGATGCTCGAGCGGTCAGCTGAAGCTCCGGTGTCTTGGGAGCAATACAACACCGAAGAATCGATCCGGCAACAGGTCCTCTCTATTGCTCCTGACATTGTGCTCTTTCAAGAGTTACCCGGCATCGTGCCCTTCATTGAAACTCACGACATGGTAAAAGCAAACCCTCAAAGCCATAGCGGTCACCTAGCAACGTTGGTTTCACACGAACTCATGCAAGGACCCATTGAGCATTTAGCGATACCTGGCTGTGGTCTACTCACCACGTTTAAAAGTTTCGGATTAACTGTAGCCAACATCCATCTCAGCCCCGGTAAGGGAGAGACAAAAACTCGACGTGATCAACTATCAGCCATTATCAGAGGTTGCCCAAACGAACACCTAGCAATCATCGGAGATACGAATACAAGGAATTCGGAGATTAAACAAATACGTGATGCTGGTTTATTTGCTCCAACTCTTCCAAAGCCCACGTGGGATAGTTTCAGAAATAGATTCCATTTAGGTTCACCTAGGTTTCGAGCAAATTTCACACGNTGTTTTACTCATCCAAGTATTCAGGTAGCTGACCTTAAGGTAATCGACAGTCCGGTCACGCAAGAAAGTAAGACATTNCATCTAAGCGACCACTTCGCCCTTTACGGAACTCTGGTGATANCAAAGAATTAAACCTAANGAGGTTTAAGGCACCCATAAGGATTCTCGCTTGCTCGTCAATTCTGCNCATCGTAACTCTCAGAGTTCACCTGCCTTCATCTAAGCTTTAGAGATGGACTCCCCAAAGAAACTTGTTGCCGAACTCCGATCTGTTATAAGTACTTTTCGAACAACAGATTTTGACCAATTCCTAAGTCAAGGAGGCTCCTTTGAAGAGTTGGAAGACGCCCTTGTAGAAATAAGAGAGAAACTACTTCCATATAAGGTATCCGGAGAGAGAATGCAGGCTGGACTTCGACCTGAGGAATACTCTTTCCGGCCAGATACCCCAGTCCGATTTGATTTCAGCGAAATAGAACCGCAAGAGTTCTTTCCGTATAGTCCACTAATCGGTGACCTAAACCCGATTTCTCCACCTTTCTACTTTTGGAAAGAAGACGAATTTCTTCTAGGAAGAGGAACTTTTGATTCTCAATACTGTGGGCCCCCAGAAGCTGTTCATGGGGGCCACGTGGCAGCGTTAATGGATGAATTGCTGGGAGTCACTGGCGTCGTTTCGGGTTACGGCGGTTTTACCGGAACGCTTACCGTTAGATACGAGGCAACAACGCCTCTGGATGAGGAATTATCCCTCAAAGGGTGGGTACATAAAGTTGAGGAACGAAAAGTTACTATCTGTGGAGAGCTCCGAATAGGTGAAAAGACTTGCGTTACAGCCGAGGGAATCTTTATTCAACCGCGAGATGATAGGTAACGACCTGTCGATTATCACAACAAGATCTCCCTTTTCCTTGCCGGATCACATTCGCCGATATATCTTGAACCGATGAGCGAAACGACCGGATGGACCGAGCAAGACGTACCTGACCAAGCAGGAAAAGTAGTCATAGTCACTGGAGGGAATTCCGGTATTGGATACGAAACAGTTCGGATTCTTGCCCAGCGCGGCGCACACGTCATCCTCGCTGCCCGAAACACTATTAAGGGGAATGAAGCAGTAAATGAAATACTTTCAGACAACCCCTCGGCAAATGTTGAAACGCAACCTCTGGACCTCGCTGATCTCTCTTCTATTCGCGAATTTGCAATCTCCTTCAAAGAGCGAGGAATGCCATTACATACCCTGATCAACAATGCAGGCATTATGGGAGTACCTAAGGGAACTACAGTTGACGGCTTTGAACTTCAGTTCGGGGTTAACCATTTGGGTCATTTCGCATTAACCGGGCTTCTTATAGAAGATCTGGTAGCTCAAAGTGGCGGGCGCGTTGTCAACGTAGCAAGTAATGCACACCGGCAAGGTCGATTGAACTTCTACGACCTGCAGTCAAACCACCGGTACGGGCGGATGCGCGCCTACGCCCAAAGTAAACTTGCGAATTTAGTCTTTACCGCTGAACTTGATCGAAGACTTCATCGAGCAGGAAGAAACGACACTCTTTCAGTTGCCGCCCACCCAGGAATGGCACATTCAAATATTGGGTCAAACCTGAGCTCAGAGTCATATTTTGATCGACTTTTCGAAAAGAGTTTAAAAGCTATAGGCCCTTATTTTGTGCAATCGACTCTTTCCGGGGCTGTCCCCACCCTTAGAGCCGCAACGGACCCTTCAGCTGCTGGTGGAGACTATTTCGGCCCTAGCGAACGAATGCAAACACGAGGGTCAGCTGTGAAAGTCCAAGCTAAAAAGGCAGCATACGATGTGCATGACGGTCGGGCCCTTTGGGAGCAAAGTGTTGAGCTTACGGGAATAGATTTTTCTGGACTCGATCAGAGTTGATATCTCTTCTCTCGAAGCCACTGGCGTTGAATGTCAAAACTTTGGGCGCTCAAGTAAATGGCGTACATGCCCTGTCTCATTGATGCTTCGCACCGTACGCAAACCAGTTTTAGAAGCTTCAACTCTTGTTACGCTCGTATAGTCCGGCCTAATCGCTAAGGGGTTCTCCAAACCCCAGAGAATCTGAAGGTAGACGGAAATAACCATCCCATGACAGAAAACAGCTACTGTCTGGCTGGGGAATTCTTCGATAATTTGATCAAAAGCCGCATGGACACGGTGACGGAAACCTTCATAGTCGCCCTCAAATATGGCTGAAGGATCCTTGATGTACTCTTGGATTGATGGTGAGTCAAATGTCATTTCCTCTACAGGGATATACACCGAACTATTGTGATCTGATTCACGCAGATTATCGCGCTGAGAGATTTCGACACCAAGGCGTTTAGCTAAAGGCTGAGCAGTCTGTTGAGCCCTTTTCATGGAACTTGAAACAACGTGATCGATTTTCTCACCTTCCAAAAAATCGGCAATCGTCTCGGCTTGGAGATAGCCCGTCTTCGATAGCCCAGGGTCAGCTGGTCCTTCTCCTTCGGACTTCTCTTCGCGCTCAGGGCGCGCGTGCCGGACGATAAGAAGATCCATTGTTTACCCTTGGCCTAGCACAAGGGCCCAATGTGTTCGACGAGGTTCCAGCGGACAGCTGCATCAATGGATCCTTGGAGAAACTTATCGAACCTCTGATGCATTCTTTCCGCCCCGGAACCATGAGCCGATACGTCCTGAAGATATGGGACGCATTGACACGAGGCCGGATACAGAATCCCCCATGCGAGGGCTTCTTCGAGTTCCTCTTCTGACCATGTCGGCCCACCTGATTCTGCAAGTTTTTTTCGATACAGCGTTAAGAGAGCAGGTTCAGCATCGAGTGTTTCTTGGTTATGTGACGCAGCGAGGAGCCAGCCAAGATCAACACCTGGATGCGAACGCATGATGCTTTGCCAGTCCAAAATTATAGGACCGTCTGTATCTATGAGAATGTTATCCAGCTCATAATCAATATGAGTCAGTGTCCAAGGTCGGTCGGCATATCGACCGAGCCATTCGACGGTATTGTTGATCCAACTTCGATCAAGTACTTCGAAGAGGTCTTTGGGGTAACGGTCAGGCTCATTTTCAGCAAGAGCTTTCCATGCAGTTTGAGTCATTTCGATGCCTAGCTGGAGGCTTTCAGCACGCCAGTCAATGAGCCAAGGAATCTCCAGAAGACGTTCATCCATCCAAAACTTTCCGTGCATAGTTGCAAGATCAGTAACAAGCTTTTCCATAACGGGTATAGAGCAGCCTAAGAGAATGTCCCCTTTTTCAGCTTCGGAAATATGTTCAAGTAGTAGAAACGCTTTTCCTGTTTCTGGATCGAAAAGATTGACCCAACACTCGGGAATGCGCATGTCTATCTCTTGAACGAGATCAGAATAGAAGCCTGATTCGCGAATATAGAACTGCATGATGGTGTTATACCATCTGGCGTTAACGTCATCGAGGGGGCATTTTGCTACAAATGATGTAGGAAGGTCTTGTCGGTCGTCTTCTTCCCAAACAACTTTGAAAATACCGACCTCGCCCATCGCTCCGGTGAAACCGTCCATAGGTTCGTGCGCAAGTGATTTGATGGAAGGAACTGAATGACCGGCGTTCTGGAGCTGGGTGGACAACCATTGTGCCGTGACTCCCGCCAGTGTCCCCGGAATATCTGCCATCTGTATCTCCAACTAGTTGAGTTCATACTAGTCAGAGGAAGCTCGCAGTGAGGAGTCCTCAGAGAACTTGGCTACCTGTTGGTAACTTCGATGGAACGGGACAAGCAGAATGTGAAGTAGTGTGGAGTTCCCATGCTTTCTGCAACCTCCTCTTATAAGCTTTCGACAAGCGTCTGGACATATGTAGCATTTACAGGTTTGACATTCGGGGCTGGTGCTCTGTTGGTTAAGAAACTTACCAATGATGGGATTGATCCATTTACTATTACATGGATCCCGTTTCTAATAAGTGGAGCTTTGGCCTTCGGGACTGGATACAGGCGAAACCAGTTGTCGAAAGCTGCGGTGTTACCAGGGATAGTTCTGGGTGTTCTAGCAGGAGCAGGCCCCTCGCTAATTTTTAACTATGGGTTTGATGAGCTTCCAGCTGGGATTGTTACTTTGCTTATTTCTCTAGGTCCTATTTTTACTGCAATCGTTGCACATTTTGTTTTTGATGATGAACGATTCAACTCTTTGAAAGGGGCTGGGCTTGTCCTGGCCTACGGCGGAGTAATGATGCTTACGATCGATTCAGTCGGAGAGAAGGGATCGCTTAGCGACATCCTGATTGTTCTTGCTGGGTCAGCGCTTGGCGGGTCTGCGGCTGTTCTTACCCGTTACTATTCTCTTCGGCATGAGCCGATGGCGCTTATCGCCCCTAATCTGTTTACGGCTGGGGTCGTTGCTTTGATTCTGACATACGCAATGGATATGGCGACACAACCATCCGGAGGTTTCGCCGCTTGGCATTTTGTTGCATTGTTTGTTTTCGGAATAACAACGTTTCTGGCTTTTCTGGCTATATTTCGGGCGAATCAGCTTGGTACGACAGGCCAAGTTTCAGTCATAGGGTATTTCCTTCCGCTATTCGGAGTTATAGGAGGGATGGTATTTTTTAAAGAGGAGGCAAGTTGGCCACTTCTCGTTGGTGGAATGTTAATAGTGGTGTCGATGGGTTTAATCGGGCGTGGATCCAAAGGGCTTCCCCCTGTTGAGTCCGAGTAGGTTTGTTTTATGGAAAGCAACCTTTTTGAAGTGCTGCGCAAACCGAGCGATGGAAAGACTGAAAAGATTTTCCTTCGCGACCCTGATGGTGAACCACTGACGTATTCTGAAGTTTTTAAGATGTCCGGACGATACTCTGCTGCGCTTCATGAGTGTGGGGTAAAGGAGGGAGACAGAGTTCTTGTTAAGGTCGAGAAATCTATCGACGCTTTGGCCCTGTATCTTGCCTGCCTTCAATCCGGGGCAATATACGTTCCCTCAAATCCAAGGAACACGGTTGAAGAAACCGAGTACCTATCTCAAGATGCTGAGCCTTCACTTGTAGTTTTTTCTCATGGGTGTGTCCAGAACGTGAATTCGCGATCTGAAACACTTGGAAAAATAAATGGAAGCCTGACTTCGTTGGCTGAGTCGCTTCCCGGAACAGATCAGGTTACCCAGCGTTCAGGTTCGGACCTTGCAGCGATGCTCTATACCAGTGGGACGACAGGTAAACCCAAAGGAGCGATGCTCTCACACCGGGGCTTGATTGCTAACGCAATTGCGCTTCATGACATCTGGGGGTTCGAACCAGAAGATGTCCTGCTGCATTGTCTACCGGTCTTCCATGTTCACGGTCTTTTCGTAGCTCTCCATTGCTCGATGCTTAGCGCATCGGAAGTTATCTTTCTTAATAAATTTGAACCCGATATCATTCTTGATCACCTTCCGGAGGCGACTGTTATGATGGGCGTTCCGACCCATTACATACGCCTACTTGGCACTAGTCGATTTGACTATGACATGTGTGCCCATATGCGTCTGTTTACTTCTGGGTCAGCCCCCATGTCCACTCTGGTTCATGAAAAATTTCAACGACAAACAGGCCACAGGATTCTTGAACGCTACGGGATGACAGAGGCGGGAATAATTACTTCGAATCCGCTAAAGGGAGAAAGAATCCCGGGAACAGTGGGATTCCCACTCCCGGGGGTGGAACTGCGCGTCTCAAAAGATGGTCGGGAATGCGGGATTGGCGAGTTAGGGGTAGTTGAGATCCAAGGAGATCATTTGTTTTCCGGATATTGGAAGCAGCCAGAAAAGACCGCTGCGGCTTTTTCACAGGACGGATTTCTCATCACTGGAGATATCGGATCTATTGATGAGAATGGGAGGTTATCTCTTCAGGGACGATCTAATGACATGATGATTTCTGGAGGAGAGAACATCTACCCCAAAGAAATTGAACTCTGCCTTGAAGAGTTCCAGAGCATCGATGAATGCGCAGTTGTTGGCCTTCCTCATCCAGATCTTGGTGAGGCTGTAACCGCATTTCTTATCTTAAACGGAGAATTCTCAGAGGCCGCAATGGACCAATATCTTCAGTCTCGTGTCGCGAATTTCAAGAAACCTAAAAAATATGTCATTGTTGATGCTCTTCCCCGAAACGCTATGGGTAAAATTCAAAGATCAAAATTACGCGAAGAGTATTCATCTCTTTTCTCTGATGCAGAAGACCACGATTAGGCACTATTGAGCGATACACCCCCCGAACTAGAGAAAGCGAAGCTTTCTGATGCCATAAGCGCTTTAAAGATCCGTGACTTTCGGCGCTTCTGGTTCGCTGGTCTTATCTCAAATAGTGGTGGCTGGCTGCAAGGGCTGGCATCGCCGTTCATTATGTACGAGATGACTGAATCGGGAACGTGGGTTGGAACCTCTGTTTTTGCCCTCATGATCCCTATGGCCTTGGTCGGCCCTTTCGCTGGGCCGATGGCCGACCGCCTCTCACGAAGACACATCCTTCTTGTTTGTGAAATTTTTCTCGGTGTCATAGCTATCTCGAATGCTGTGTTCTGGTGGTCTGGTGTGAGAGAGCCACTTGTTTATGTGGGTATCAACATTATCTATGGATTCGCTAACGGTTATGCTCTCCCCGCCTGGCAAGCATACGTCGCGGACCTTGTCCCTAGAGACGTTCTGATGAACGCTATTACCTTGAATTCGACACAGTTCAATGCAGCTAGAGCTATCGGCCCTAGCCTTGGAGGAGTCCTGCTCGCTGTTTCCGGCCCGGGATGGGCGTTCCTTGGTAATGGAATTTCATTTTTTTTAGTGTTCNTTACCCTTCTGTCTCTTCCAGCTACAGCGCCAAGCCCTTTGGCTGGNCGAAAAGATTCACAATTGAGCCAATTCNCGAAAGGGTGGGCATACGCGAAGACCCAAAAAACCATTGTTACAGGGTATATAGCGGCAGGTTTGGTCGCGATGCTGGGAGCTCCGCTCATTCAGGTACATATTATTCTTTTCAGTGAAAAAGTATTTGAGGTCGGCGAATTTAAATTCGGTTTATTGATGTCGACCTACGGTATTGGGGCTGTGATGATTGCCCCATGGCTTGCGGCATTCGGAACAAGATTTAAAAAATCGAGTCTCTTGGTGGGCTCCCTAACACTGTACGGATGCGGGGAATTGCTTTTATCCTCTACAGAGATCTATTACGTCGGCCTGATTAGTATTTTTGTCGTAGGCTGCGCTCATCTCATTATGGCCACCACGACCAACACGACACTGCAGCTTTTCGTTCCAGAGCCGGTTCGCGGAAGAGTGATGGCTATGTATCTTATGGTTTTCACAATCGGCGCACCGCTTGGATCCATTATTCAAGGGCCATTAGCTGACCAGTTTGGCACTCGATGGGTAGTGGCCGTAATGGGCTGCCTATTCATAATTGCAGCGCTTCTCTTCGCTGTAACAAAGCGTGCAGCGACGTTCGATTTTGATGAACCGCTGATTTAGATTTCTCACGTTTCCGTAGTGAGACCAGTGGTGTTCCGGATGATGCGACGACTGGCACGTTATCGCTAAAAAGCGAGAAGGCCCCCAGCGTTCACTCAAGGGACCTTCTCATCGTAAGAATGCCACCTTCACCAGCGACACTTACACGTGGTGGGTTCCACCAACCACACATCCATAATGTCATTTTCTGATGGTTTTTCCACCTGATTTCAACGTTTTAAACAAATTGTTGGGTTTATTCGATCAAATACCTACACTTTTATCTGTTCACTCAATTGCATAGAAGGGTTCCGCCGTATGAGAAAAGCCGCGATAGCTGTTTTATCGTCCTTAGTTGCTTCAGTGCTTTTCACTGTCGCGAGTTCCTCATCACCCGCTTTCGCCACCGTCCCTGCGGATTGCGCCAATGACGGCATGATCCAAGTTATTAACGACATAGGTAATACCATCACCGTGTATGAGATGGACGTGGTCGCTGACCCTGTGAATGCTTCTCTTACCCAGCTCTTTCAAGTGAACTTCACCGGTAATCAACAAAAATTTAATGGCGCCGGCATTAATCCTGATGATGACATCATGTATGGAAGCCTCAAACATGACGACAATAATGATTATTTTGTCCGATTAGGTTCAGATGGTTTTGAGTACTTGTTCCAGTGGAGCACTGGCCATAATTACATCGCCAGTTTCGATAGCTCAGGAACATACTGGTATGTTCGAGGGTCCAATTATTACTCCATAGCTGACGCTGACAATTTACCGGGATACGCCACAGCGGCCGCAGCAAATGCAGCTGGGGCGACAGATACCAGTGTCGTAGGCATGACGCAAGTAAACACCCCGGGCGCTGATATCGCAATCGTAGAACAAGACGGAAACACGTACGCGATTTCAGTCAATGCTTCCTCCACTATTGTCATCGATAATCTAACAACAGAAGCTTCAATAGCGATTTCGGCCGCTAACTCCGGAATAGGTGTCGCAAACCAGTGGGGAGCAGCCTACGCATTCGGCGACTTGGTGTATGTTTCGGCTAATGATGGAACTGGCATATATCAAATCCCATGGAAATCATATCTCAACGGACAGACAACCCTTAATGTCACCGAAGTTGTCGCTAACTCAGCAATAACAGATACAAACGATGGAGCGAACTGTATCGATGTAGCTCCGCCTGCCCTTCCGTGCGGGTTCCCCGGCTTAGGCGGTATCACTGCTGACGACCCTGCATGTGTAGAGACGACAAGTATTAACATTGTCGACCCTGTTGCGTGTGCAACGCTTGGAGCAATCCAACATAT
>PBPU01000060.1 GCA_002724825.1 Acidimicrobiaceae bacterium | reverse complement strand
AGCCTGCTGTTACACCTTCCCAGCCTGCTGTTACACCTTCCCAGCCTGCTGTTACACCTTCCCAGCCTGCCCCTGATCCTCCGACTCCACCAGCAGCCGAACCGTATGACCCTGGAATAAGTGACACGTTTATTCCTAACGTAGAGAGGTGGCGGGATGATGTTGTAGCAGCTATAGCTGCATACGGTGGGCCCGCAAGTGACGTTGACTTATTCCTCACAATTATGCACCGCGAAAGTAGAGGACAACCAGAAGCTACCAACCCGACGAGCGGGGCTGCCGGTTTGATGCAACACATGCCCCAATACTGGGACCAAAGGGCTATTTCTGCAGGATATGCAGGGGCCAGCCCATATGACCCAATTGCAAATATAAACGTGAGCGCATGGCTTTTGTATCAAGCAACAGGTGGAGGGTGGGGCCACTGGTCAACGTATTAGCCAGTGCATATTAAGAGATTTTGAAAAGTCTATGAAAAAATTTGATATCAGTGTTCCCCTCTCCAGTCGAAATTGAACTGATTTATGATGCTGGGTATTACCGAGGTTCGATCCCTTTTGGATCGATATTCCATAATTCCATCACGTTCCCTAGGTCAAAACTTTGTCATCGATCCGAACATCATCAGGAAAATAATTCGACTAGCTGAACTGCAGTCTGAAGACCAAGTGCTAGAAATCGGTCCTGGCATCGGAGCCTTAACCTGCGGGTTGGAAGAAGCAAAACGAGTCATCGCCATTGAGTTTGACCGCTACTTACTGCCGCCACTTAAAGAAACGCTGCAAGGAGCTGAGATGCTAGAGAAAACCGAAATTCTTCATGCAGACGCAATGGAAATTAAATGGGATGAGTTCTTTTCAACAAGGCCTGGTACGTGGAAAATGATCTCAAATTTACCGTACAACATAAGTTCTACTCTCCTGTTAAATATCTTGGACCATGCTCCACAAGTTACGGATCTTCTAGTCATGGTCCAACGCGAGGTAGGCGAACGATTCGCAGCGGGCCCTGGAACTGCTAGCTATGGGATCCCCTCGGTTAAAGCACAGTATTGGTCAGAAGTTTCTATAGTTGGGAACGTCCCACCAAAGGTATTTTTCCCAGCTCCAAATGTAGATTCAGTCATGCTCAAGTTTTCTCGCCGTCTCGATCCTGAGAAAGTTGACCTTGAACTAATGTGGCGATTGCTCAAAATAGGATTTGGACAAAGAAGAAAAATGCTCAGAAAATCTCTAAAAGGCTACATAGGGATAGCTGAGTTTAATTCAGCTGGACTTGATCCAAAATCCCGTCCTCAGGATCTAACGGTAAATGATTGGGTATCTTTAGCAATTGCAGCCGAAAATGGAGAGCACAGTGAGAACTAATAAAGGTGTGAAAGTTATTTCTCCCGCTAAGTTAACCTTATCCCTGCGAATTATAGGCAGGAGAGAAGACGGCTACCATTTCATTGAGTCTGAGATGGTGACGATTGANTTGATCGACACCGTATTTTTTAAAAAGGGTNTAAGGAAAGTCACCTACGAAGGGGAATACCCCATTAAACCTCATGCCGAAGAAGATTTAATTCTTAAAGCTTTGAATTTCCTTGATATTGACTCGGAAGTCACCGTTAGNAAAAGTATTCCTCCCCAAGGTGGCTTAGGAGGAGGCTCAGGTAATGCTGCAGCAGTACTTAGATACTTTGGATATACGGATCTAAAGAAAGCAGTCAAGCTCGGAGCAGATGTGCCNTTNAACATTAAAGGCGGAAGATCTCGAGTCGGAGGAATAGGAGAAAATATTGAACCGCTTACATACAAAGAAAAAACCTTNACTCTTCTCACACCAGATGTAGGTTGCTCAACAATAGAGGTTTATAAGAAATGGGACCAGTTGGGCGGNCCTAAAGGAGAAAATGGGAATGATNTAGAACAGGCTGCATTGGAGGTNCACCCCGAACTTTCCCAATGGAGAGACAAATTAGAACAACACACCGGGCTNACACCTAAACTAGCTGGCAGCGGGTCCACATGGTTTGTCGAAGGCTATTTCCCAGGGCAGGGATTTATAACAGCACGAACCCTCCCAGCATTCGACGAGACCTCGCCCAGCAAACTGTAANTCTAGGTAGTGATAGTAAAGAGTATTTACTTTCCNCGTTGGCGCTGAGCGCGAGTTCGTTTCAGCATCTTTCGGTGCTTCTTCTTCCTCATTCTCTTGCGCCTCTTTTTAATAAGTGAACCCATAGGCGGTCTAACNTACTGCAAAAAATNCCTAAATACGTGTCATTGCTAGGTTTCGACATTTGTTTACNCACGCANAATCACTTTGAGCACAGANTTCTTTCGAATTNCTGACCCAAAAGGNAAATAATTCAACTAAGCGAATCGCTAAATACGCGATTGGGCTGGAAATGCGATAGGTTCATTAGACATACAATGGCCCGTAGTTCAACTGGCGGAACGCCTGGTTTTGGTCCAGGAGGTTGCAGGTTCAAGTCCTGCCGGGCCAGCAACGCAAATCTGGAATAATACAAAATGCGACCAACCCCTGAAATCATCTGATAGAAATGGGTTTTCGGTCTACGATTTAAACACTCTGACTTGATTCAAAGGAATGGCAATATGGAATTAGTAACCAAGAAGCGATTGCACTTGATTTCCGGAAGNTCCAATCTACCTCTAGCGCAAGAAATCGCCGATCATCTTGGTGTCCAGCTTGATGAGCCGAATCTAGCTGAATTTGCAAATGGAGAGATNCACTGCAGATTCAGTGAGTCTGTTCGCGGCGGGGATGTATTCATTATTCAGAGTCATTCTGCCACACCAGATATGACCATTAATGACTCAATTATGGAACAGNTAATAATGGTTGATGCAGCTCGACGCGCATCAGCGAAACGCATAACAGTAGTCTGCCCTTTCTTTGGTTATGCAAGGCAAGATAGNAAATCAGAAGGAAGGGAACCCATCACAGCGCGCCTCTTGGCTAACCTCTTTAGCGCCGCCGGTGTCAGCAGGATGGTTTCGGTGGATCTCCATGCAGGCCAAATACAGGGATTTTTTGATAAACCAGTCGATCACTTAACTGCTATGCCAGTACTTGTGGATTATATGCGAACGCTCGGAGATGATTTGGTTGTCGTTTCTCCAGATACTGGAAGAGTAAAGGTCGCAGAAAGATACGCATCCGAATTAACCGCAGACTTGGCAATAGTCCATAAGCGTCGGATTAAAAGTCAGAAAAATCGTGTTGAGGCAGGAGATGTATTAGGCGANGTAGATGGGAGAGTCTGTGTTTTGATTGACGACATGATCGATACAGGGGGGACCATTGTGGGGGCAGCTGAGCAGCTCGCAGATAGAGGGGCTAAGGAAGTGTATGCCTGCACCACCCATGGTGTTTTCTCTGACCCAGCTATAGAGCGCCTAGAAAATTCTGTAATCAAGGAAGTCGCCATGACCAACACCCTGCCTCTTTTTGGGGAGAGAAATATTCCAAAAATTCAATTGCTTTCTGTCGCCTCGATAATAGCTAACGCGTTAGATGCCGTCTTTGAGGACACAAGCGTAAGTGAAATATTTGGGGGGAAGCATCTAAGCTAGGTGTCTGTCGAAGAACACAACGATAGACTTTTCAACTGGTAGAAATCTGCAAACCTCAACCGAGATTATGTATAAGCAGGGAGAAATAGGCAATGGCTGAACTGGTATTAAATACAGAAGAAGGTCGTGATCTGGGAAGTCGTTCTACGAGACGACTCCGTCGCGAAGGGCGGGTCCCAGGCGTCTTATATGGATTGGGGCAGGAACCGATGTCTTTTAGCGTGGACTATGCAGATCTGCGCAGCTCCTTAACAACTGATGCTGGTCTAAATGCACTCATAGAAATCGAAATAGGGGGATCTAAGCAACTATCAATATTAAAAGACCTTCAGCGTCACCCAGTTCGAGATGAAGTCATTCACGTTGACTTCGTTCGGGTGGACCCAAATGAAGAACTNTCCGTTGATGTCAGGCTCGTTATGACTGGAGATGCCAAAAAAGTGCGNGACGAGAATGGAATGGTCGATCAAACTATGTTCAGCCTTTCTGTGCTTTCACTCCCACAATCCATACCAAATGAACTACTTGTAGATGTTTCTGATCTTGAGATCAATTCGTCTGTGCGCGTTGGGGATATTGCATTGCCAGAAGGGGTCCGGACTGANGTCGACCTTGAAGANACTATTGCAGTTGGAACTGTTACCCGTTCCACTATGGAGGCAATGGCGGCTGAAGCGATGGCTGAAGCTGCTGCCGAAGAGGGCGAAGAAGGCGAAGAAGGNGCGTCCGATGAGGGTGAAGTTTCTGCTGACGATGGAGACTCTTCAGCCGAAGATAGCGAATAGCTAGTTCCGTGCGGCGAAAGAGGCGCACTAAAAAGACTTTCGGCGGATCAACAGATTATCTCGTTGTGGGACTCGGTAACCCAGGTAAGAAATATCAAGGAACAAGACACAACATTGGCGCAGAAGTAATTCACTCTCTTGAAGAGCACTTCGGAGTACGTTTACGGAAAAGCAAANCTCTCGCTCTTTGTGCCGAAGTNAAGTCCGAAAATCAGAATCTGGTTATTGCAGTACCCGAAACNTACATGAACGAGTCAGGACTACCCGTCAGAAAGTTAATGGACAGATATAGNATCTCTGTACCCTCTCAATTAGTTGTGGTCCATGACGAATTAGATCTTCCGGTTGGAAAAATAAAGATAAAACTTGGTGGCGGCCTTGCCGGCCATAACGGTCTCAAATCTATCGAAAATCACTTGCACTCTAGAGAGTTTGCTAGGATCCGCATTGGTATTGGAGCAATTCGGGGGGGAGTGAAAGGCCGAGACTACGTTTTAAGTCGTCCTAGCAAGGANGACAGAGAATCACTGNACCATTCCAAATTGATGGCTGTGGAAGCTCTTGANTTTATCCAAAGACATGGCTATCAGGCAGCGATGAATAAGTTCAACGCGTGAGCTTCAAATCTATCCTTAGCGCTCTCGGAGAAGAAGAGTCTATTCTCGCTCTTGCTCGCCCTTCGATTCAAGATGTCTGTGTTCCAGAAAATGCTCATGCTCTAGCTATCGCTTCATATTTCCATCTCGCAAANCTCGAAACNCTATTTGTTGTGACCCCTACTATTGAGGAGGCTTCGAATCTACACGCTGATCTTGTGTCTATTCTAGATGATGTACGAGTAGAACTTTTCCCAGCTTGGGAAATACTCCCATTTGAGCGGGTCAGCCCAACCCTCAACACNATGGGNCAGCGAATCAAAATTGCATGGGGACTTCGAAACTCTAAAGGCCCAAAAGTTGTCGTTTCGCCCATTAGAGCTACCACCCAGATCATCGCTCCAAAAAATGAGATTAAGCCAATTGTAGTATCACGGAATGANGCTATCGACCTTCAANAAACACTTGAGANACTCATCCAAATGGGATTCAGAAGGGTAGCTCAAGTAGAGAATAAGGGAGANGTAGCAAATCGAGGATCGATACTTGACGTGTATCCAACTACCGCCGAAGCTCCGATAAGGATAGACCTTTGGGGGGACGTAGTTGAACGACTCGCGCAATTCTCAGTTTCTGATCAGTTAACAATTGCGGAAAAAGAACAGGTGCAAATTTTTCCTGCGCGTGAACTCCTTCCTACTAAATCTGTAAAAGATCGAGCAATGGGTCTTATCTCTTCCGCCCCCTGGGGTCGAGCTCACTGGGAGAAGATTGCTGATGGAGAAATATTTGATGGGATGGAATCGTGGCTTCCTTGGGTAGTAGATAAAGAAGAAACTATCCTTGGATGCCTTCCGCAAAGCAGTAGGTTAATTTTTATAGATCCGGAGAGGTCAAAAAGAAAAGTTGAAGAACTCTCCTTTGGTGAGAGTCGAATTGTTTCGGTTCTATCCCAAACATGGAATATTGAAAATGAGGCCCTGACTAAGCGACTGCATGTTCCATTCGACAAAATTTTTCAACAAGCACCAGTCCCAGCAAAATCAATCAAATCTTTCTCTGAAGAAGAAGGCCAACCTGTTCTTCGAGCTAAAAGATGGCAACTAACAGGGCCGAGAAGCTCATTCGGAGATGAGATACAACGTTTACTCGATAAAGATTACTCGATTTATGCCATTGCAAATTCAAGCAAAACTAGAAAGGCGCTAGGAAAATTATTTGAACGAGAGGGAGTTGAAACCGAGATTCTTGAAACGCTAGACGACTCAGAATCCAGTCAGATTGTATGTGTGATTGATGGCCCAATCTGCCAAGGAGTTATCTTCCCCTCTACGAGAATAGCGGTTATATGTGAAGAGGACCTGACTGGACGGAAACGGTTAGGGGGCACTCGAAGAGGAAACGCTAGCGGCCACAAAGTATTTCATGAGGATCTTGTAGTTGGGTCCTACGTTGTTCACGACCATCATGGGGTAGCGATATATAAAGGAAATGTCACTCAATCTATAGGGGCTATAGAGCGTGACTACTTTCTACTCGAGTATAGAAAGGGTGACCGGTTGTATGTTCCTGCTGAGCAGATCAACCTATTACGCCCCTATACGGGGGGAAGCCATCCGCGGCTTAGCAGGATGGGAGGAAGCGACTGGCAAAAAACCAAAACACGCGTTCGGTCCGAAATTCAAGAGATTGTGGAAGATCTTGTCTCCCTATATCAAAAACGGCTAGCAACTGAGGGTCACGCATACCCTCCAGATACTCCTTGGCAAAGGGAAATAGAAGATTCATTTCCCTTTCAGGAGACACCGGATCAGATTATTGCAATTCAAGAAGTGAAGGAGGATATGGAAAGGCGACAGCCAATGGATCGACTTGTATGTGGAGACGTTGGATTTGGTAAAACTGAAATAGCGCTTCGGGCAGCTTTCAAAGCGATCCAAGATAATAAACAAGTCGCTTTACTAGTTCCTACAACGCTGCTTGCGCAGCAGCACTTCCAGACTTTCTCCACAAGATTGAGCGCCTATCCAATCCGAATAGAAGTACTAAGTCGTTTCCTCACCACGAAGGAAAAATCCCGAGTTGTCAATCAGCTATCTACTGGTGAAGTCGATCTCGTTATAGGTACTCACCGGTTACTTTCCGACGACGTTGTGTTTCATGACCTAGGCCTTTTGGTTGTTGATGAAGAACAGCGCTTTGGAGTGAAGCACAAAGAAATGCTTAAAGAACTCAAGGCAAGTATTGATGTTCTCACGCTATCAGCAACTCCTATACCCAGAACTCTTGAGATGAGCCTCACTGGAATTAGAGATTTAACTACTTTGAATACCCCTCCGGTAGATAGACAGCCGATACTTACATTTGTTGGCGACTACGAAGAGAGTATCGTCATTGCTGCTATCCGAAGAGAATTACTACGAGAAGGGCAGGTCTTTTTCGTCCACAACAGGGTTGCAGATATAGAGAAGATGGCTGAAACACTTCGAAACCTTGTCCCTGAAGCGAGGATCGCTGTAGCGCACGGGCAGATGGACGAGAACAAGCTTGAAAAAGTTGTAATGGACTTTTGGGAAGGTTCCTTTGATGTTTTGGTGTGCACTACGATTATTGAATCTGGCATAGATATGCCTTCAGTCAATACTCTCATTGTGAGTAACGCAGATCGTCTAGGGCTCGGGCAGTTGCACCAGTTGCGAGGACGTGTCGGAAGGTCAGAGTCAAGGGCTTATGCCTACCTTCTCACGCCTAAGGGCTCTTCGTTGAGCGATACAGCATATGAGAGACTTCGGACAGTAGGGGAAGCTACTGAGCTTGGCTCTGGGTTTCGAATTGCAATGAGAGACCTCGAGATACGAGGTTCAGGGAACCTCTTAGGAACTGGGCAATCAGGTCATGTTGCCTCCGTGGGGTATGACCTATACTGCCAGCTGGTAAATGAAGAAGTTTCAGCGCTCAAAGGTGAGCCGATACATTCTTTCCAGGAAATTTCTATTGAGCTTCCAGTCGCCGCGCAAATACCTCGCAGCTACATTTCACAGGAGGATTTACGGCTAGAGGCTTATCGAAGACTCGCTATATGTAAAAGTCTGG
>PBPU01000059.1 GCA_002724825.1 Acidimicrobiaceae bacterium | reverse complement strand
CATTAATAATACTCGTGCTCTATTTGATAATGATTGAATATGTTTAGATACTCCGACTATGACAAGACATCCTAACTATAAGCATTGGCCCTCTGAAAAAAGAGACTGGTATGATAAAGTATCAGGTAAGATCGAAAAGCATGGCCATACAATATTAGGCACTATAGATGGCAAAGGGAATCTTGAAAGACCATTTGCTTATTCAATTGGAGCATCGTTCAGTACTGGTGCTGAGGTTATTTGTTTTTTCCCACTTAAAGGAAAAGGGCTAGAGATAATAAGTGGAGTCATAAATAAAGTTATAACTGCATTAAAAGAAAAAAAATTAGATATTGAATCTCAAATCATTAATGATGATATTATTTATTATTTACCTTTAGCTCTGGTTGTTTTGGACGATGAGGAAAAAGAGATGGTCGAATCTGTTTGGCCTCAGCAATTACTTAGAGACTCTCTATTAGCTGAGTATTCAACAGATGATCACAAACTTCTAGTGCTTATAGCCACAGATAAAGACGGGCATTTCCCCTGGGAGCCAGGTTGTAGCAGTTATTGGCCTGATATATGTCCTCATCCTATTACAGCCACAGCGCAGGTTGTATTGACCGGTGATGATAGTTTATTATCTAAACTTGAAGATCAATTAGGAAAGGATAAGAATACGAATAAAAAAGATTATCAATATTTTCCACCTTCCAGACCAGATAAGAAATTGTAAGGTTTGGATCATTGTAAAATAATATATCGCTAGTTAATAAGAATGGAATATCCATATAGATACATTTTATACCGCCGAATGAATAGAGTTGTTCAACGATATCAGCTTCGTAAGAGACTCAAAGAAATATCAAATTTATTTATTGTTCTTGTCATTGTATGGTTTGTAGGAGGTACACTTACGATATTAAGTCAATGGGCTTTTTCAGCAGAAATTCACAATAGTATCTATGATTATTTACAATATTATTGGATAGTTTTTATTGAAGTAACAAGTGGATTTGATGTTGGTGAAGAAGTAAAAATATTAAATAATATTAGTATGGCTATCACTGTCGTTATGCTCATAGCTGGGATGGTAATAGGAGGTTTAGTATCTGGTGAGATCATTGCAATAATATTAAATGCATCAAAAAAAGCAGGTTTTATACCAGAAGCTCCATCGAATTTTAAATTTATTGATCCTATTATCATTTATGGAATCAACGAACATATACATGGCATTATCTCGTCTTTAAGAAACTTAGATGGTATATATAGAGATATATTGGTCATTGACAAAGAGGCTGACACAGTCCATATTATTGATGAAAGCGTCTATGTGAATGTTTGGCATATAAAGGTAAATACAGCTAAAAAGAATTACCTGAAAGAGATCTTTTCTAATAATCTAAGTAGAGAGTTACAATATAGTAGTACTAATAGATTATTTAAAAAATCATTGAAATCATGTCGAGTGATCATTTTACCAGACCAGACAAAAGAAAATGATGCATTTACTGATCCTGATACAATTCAAAAGGCAATGGAAATTGAAACTTTTAAAAGGGATATATATACGATTGTTGAATTGTACTCAGATGATGTAAAAAAATATCTTCATCAAAAAAATATTGAAGAATGGTTAAATATTAGTGATTATAGTACAAGGCTAATAGCACAGTCTGCATTGAGACCAGGGCTAACCACTGTTTTTAATGAAATAATGGGTGGTGGAAGTAAAGGGGATATTGATGATTTCAATGAGATGGTAGGCAGCATTGAGAATATTCGTTTATCTTTGATCCCTGAGCAATTAAGTAATCAATCTTATAAAGAGATAAGCAAGAAGCTATATTCACAATACGAATCACCATATACTTTAATTGGGTTCTGTAAGTATTTATCAAAAGAAGAAAAAGGAAAAGACCTGTTAAGGAACCCTGATTACTATTATCAAGTAAATCCACCAAGTATTGAAAAACAAGATCAATTTATCAAAAATCACGATAGTAGATCTGTTAGATTTAACTCACAGACAATTTTGAATAAGGGGCATGATAATGATCTTCTGATCTTTTTATCAAGCAAAGATATTAATTTGAATCATTTTACTTAGGAGAATACTGAATTATGAAAAAAGTAAAGCCATCCAATACAAATGACTTTGGTGTAAATAATCATATTGTTATTTGTAATTGGTCAGACAAAACAGACCTATTGATCAAGCAGCTTCATGACCCAAGTATTGAAGAGCGATTTCCTATTATTATCGTTACAGAACATCCAGAAGAAATTCCAGATTTTGATGAAGATGATTCTTACAGAGGGATTATGATCGTGAAGGGGAATTCAACTCATGAGGAAACACTTTTACGTGCTGGTGTAGACACTGCAAAGACTGTGATCGTTTTAGCAGATCGTAGTTTAGGTGAGTCTGCTGATACAAAAACAATTATGACCGCAATAGCTATCGATCATATTGTGCCTGATGTACATGTGGTGGCCGAGGTGCTCTTATCATCAAATGTGCCATACTTTTCATATACATTTGTAAATGAGATCATATGTCTTGAATTATTAACGGAGAGATTATTAGCTCAATCATGCCTTACTCCAGGTGTCTCATTTATTTTCAAAGATCTTCTAACACAATCGAGTGATACAAACGAGATATATGTTGAGTCAATACCTGATAAATATATAGGTAAAACATATCAGGAGCTTCGATCTGTTATCTGTAATACTGAAGATATAGATATGATTCTCATAGGCCTATCTACTTTTACGGAAAGGGTATCTTCGACAGGAGAACCAATACTGAATTACAGTGGTAAAGTTGTTATGGAGAAAGCACTTGTGATAAATCCAAAGATACCAGATAACAAAAAAGATGAAAAATTTTCTAGAGAATATATATTACAAAAGGAAGACAAGATTTTTGTGATATCATACTCAAGGCCTAACCTAAATGAGATATTATGATCTATTTGTGTATCTGATNAATTATTTTCAGCATTTCCTGATACTCTTTTTCTTCAAATAGTCTAGTTAAANAGACNATNTTTCCGTTTTGGTCGATCACGATATTTCTTGTTACTCCTGCATTTTTATCTGCAAATANTCCAAAGATCTCAGCNCCAGGATCTAAAGCGAGAGGNTANGTGGTNCCAATATCNTTTTGNAANTTNANGACTGTTTCTAATGGCTCATCTCTATCGATCCCTATAAGTACCACATCTTCATTTTTGTANTTCTGGTATATATCTTTCTCAAGNTGGGGCATTTCTATCCTGCATACAGAACACCAACTTGCGGTGAATTGTAGAACCACAACTTTTCCTCTTAGNTCGGAGAGCATTTCCTTTTTACCTGTTGTATAGACTATTTCAAAGTCGGGTGCAATTTCACCAACACTAACAATATAGCCTCTTTCATCCGCGCCCCTTTTATTGACCATCTCTATAAAAGGCACACTGCCTTTCCTTAGAGTTCTTTCTTGTGTATTGAAGTCTACATGATATAAACCAAATTTCATGTTGTATCCTTCAGCCCACTCAAAGTTGTCCATGAGGCTCCAATAGAAATAGCCACGAATATCTAGTCTATCCCTCAGTGCTCGATTCATAGCGTATAGATAGCGTTTGATGAATGTAGGGCGTATATGGTCATGGCGATCTGCCAGGCCATTCTCAGTTACATAGATCGGTACATTTAGATCACTGATGGTGTGCAATGCTCTGTAAAAACCTTCTGGATGCATTGCGTAATCCATATCAGTTTGGACGTCTTTTTCACGTTTTTCAAATATAAATGGTTCTTTAGGGTTCAAACGTCCTTTCACATGCATTATAGAATAATAGTTCAAGCCTATAAAATCCAGCGTACCAACGGCTTTGGGATTGGATATTTTATTATTGACCATTCCGGGTAAATAGAATGATGATTCTCCTGTTTTTAGAAATCTCAAGGGTTCGTTTGTATAGATATCATTTAATAGTTTACTGAATGTCCAATCTAAAATGTGCCATCTTCTGTATGGGTCAAATTGAAAAATATTTTTCACCAGGCCTATTTGCTTATTCTTTGCATTAGGAAGTGATTTGAGTTTGTGATAAACCTCTACATGCGCATTAAGCATATTTTCTAAAACTTGTCCTGCCATAGCTGGATCTTTTTTACCTGGAGGGAAAATACCATTAAAATAACCCTGTGCAACAAAAACAGATGGTTCATTGAATGTGCACCATATGGGAACAAGGTCTTGTAGATAGTTAAATACGATCTCAGAAAATTCAATAAAATGCTTTGTATTTTCAGCATTCTCAAATGCACCAAGCTCTTCGAACCATATTGGATGGGTAAAATGGTGAAGTGTGACCACAGGAGTAATACCTTCTTTGATCAGCGCTTTGCATAGTTGTTGGTAATGAGAGAGTGCATTTTGGTTAAAGACATCATTCTCAGGTTCTATTTTTGACCATTCGACCGAGAACCTATAGTGGTCTACACCTAGCTCTTTCATTAGTTTGATATCCTCGGGGTATCGATTCCAATGATCTGCTGCCATCCCCGATTTGTCATTATTATGAATACGAGAAATATTATTCTCATCAACAGAATGTTCCCACTGATACCAGTTGTTATTGGTATTGTTTCCCTCAACCTGGTGCGCGGCCGTTGCGGTGCCCCAGGCAAAAGAGGAGGGGAAGTGTATATCGGATGTATTTATTGATTCCCAGTCCCATTCGATTTCTGGGTTAGAAAAAGAAAGATAAGTGACGGGTATGATCCATAGAATCCCAATGGCAAGGATCACAATGGGAAATATTTTTGTGGGTGATCTCAGGTTTTGAATCCGTTCTGTTTCATCCAATCATCATTAGGAAACTTCGTCATATAGTTTCGTATACCATCAGGCAGAATGACCAGACATTTTTGGTGTTCACTCAATTTACTTGCTGCTTTCAGTGCAGCGACCATGGCCGACCCTGAAGATCCGCCACATAATAGCCCTTCTTCCTTTATAAGACGACGAGCCATAATAAAAGATTCTTCATCCTCCGTTTTAATATATTCATCCACCAAATTATTATCGAGGACATCTGGAAAAAAATCATATCCTATACCCTCTACTAAATATGACTCTACTTTATTTCCTCCTCCTAAAATTGATCCTACGGGGTCCGCTCCAACAATAACAATATCGGGGATTTCTTCTTTTAGTCTTTTTGCAACACCTGTAATGGTTCCGCCAGTACCTACACCCATCACAACCATATGTATATCCGTACCAAAATCATCTATTATCTCTTGGGCAGTATTATCATAATGTGCGTTTGGATTGGATGGATTCTCATACTGGTCAAGGATGTGTGAATTCGGAATCTCATTATGAAGTTTTTTTGCAACACCTATATGACTCTCAGGGTCATCAAA